>JBDIBB010000070.1:0-21928 GCA_039812685.1 Vicinamibacteraceae bacterium | reverse complement strand
CTGTTCAGCCGCGGCCCCATTGAAGCCCCGTCAGTAGCCCGTTGGTGAAGGTCAACGACGTGGATTCCGCGGCTGTTCAGCCGCGGCCCCATTGAAGCCTGACCCGTCAGACCCTGACCCTGACCCTGACCCGGATTCCGCGGCTGTTCAGCCGCGGCCCCATTGAAGCGTCCCATGAGAGATGCGGCGACGGCCCGGTCATGGCGATTCCGCGGCTGTTCAGCCGCGGCCCCATTGAAGCAGCCTGGTGCCCACCTCACTCACCGAGGCGATGAGGTTGATTCCGCGGCTGTTCAGCCGCGGCCCCATTGAAGCACGTATCTCGCGGCAGCGCCGCCGCCGACGCAGTGGAGATTCCGCGGCTGTTCAGCCGCGGCCCCATTGAAGCTACCAGACCTTCACCGCGTTCCTTGCTGACTTCCCGGATGATTCCGCGGCTGTTCAGCCGCGGCCCCATTGAAGCGCCTAGGGGCCGGCCGGGCCATGAAAGGACCCTATGACCGATTCCGCGGCTGTTCAGCCGCGGCCCCATTGAAGCCAGTCAGCCGGATACCCGGCGGACTGCGCGTCACTGAGATTCCGCGGCTGTTCAGCCGCGGCCCCATTGAAGCGACGGCGTGCGAGATGGCCTCGGTGGGCACCTTGGGCGGCGATTCCGCGGCTGTTCAGCCGCGGCCCCATTGAAGCTGAGTGATTCGCAGGGCAAGCCTCGCGACACGTATGATTCCGCGGCTGTTCAGCCGCGGCCCCATTGAAGCTATTGGACCTACGCCGCGTTTCTCGCTGACGCCCCGGATTCCGCGGCTGTTCAGCCGCGGCCCCATTGAAGCGCCACCCGGTGCGACGCGCATGGGCAGCATGTCGATGATTCCGCGGCTGTTCAGCCGCGGCCCCATTGAAGCGTGGATATGATCGAAGCCTCCCACGGCTTGGATGGGATTCCGCGGCTGTTCAGCCGCGGCCCCATTGAAGCAGTTTTCAAAGACCAGCGAACACCAGCGAACACCAGGATTCCGCGGCTGTTCAGCCGCGGCCCCATTGAAGCAAAACTGAATACATTTCGGTGGGGGACCCCAGAATGGAGATTCCGCGGCTGTTCAGCCGCGGCCCCATTGAAGCTCCCCTTGGCAGGCCCGCGCGGGTGCGCTAAGAGTGATTCCGCGGCTGTTCAGCCGCGGCCCCATTGAAGCCCCGCGACGGTCGCCCTCGGCCGCGCCATCCTGTCGAGGCGGATTCCGCGGCTGTTCAGCCGCGGCCCCATTGAAGCTCACCGGTCTTGGCCGCCGCCGTCCACAGCCCGTTCGATTCCGCGGCTGTTCAGCCGCGGCCCCATTGAAGCTCTGCCAGCACGTTGCCGCCAATGCGCCGGAACAGGATTCCGCGGCTGTTCAGCCGCGGCCCCATTGAAGCCAAGAGCGGTTGAATACACTGGCGAGGCACGTCGCGCAATGATTCCGCGGCTGTTCAGCCGCGGCCCCATTGAAGCGAGTCGGCAGTGCGGTCAGGGCGAGCACGAGCGCGAGCGATTCCGCGGCTGTTCAGCCGCGGCCCCATTGAAGCTGGTCCGAGACGCTGGTCGCGCAGAACACGATGGCAAGATTCCGCGGCTGTTCAGCCGCGGCCCCATTGAAGCCGGGTGCCGCAAGGGCGCGCAGCGCTTCCGTGGCAGGGATTCCGCGGCTGTTCAGCCGCGGCCCCATTGAAGCTCGGCCCGCAGTCGTTGGACCTCCGTCACGGCCTTGATTCCGCGGCTGTTCAGCCGCGGCCCCATTGAAGCCTCGAGGCGCTCAAGCCGCGCCTGGCGTGCGGCACGAGATTCCGCGGCTGTTCAGCCGCGGCCCCATTGAAGCCTGGTTCGGCCTCTTGAAGACCGTGAGGCGCTCTGGATTCCGCGGCTGTTCAGCCGCGGCCCCATTGAAGCTCGATGAGCACGTCGCAGGTCGCCGGGTCCGTGTCGGGATTCCGCGGCTGTTCAGCCGCGGCCCCATTGAAGCCTCTCCGCGACGTTGCTCACCATCCAGGCGAGCACGATTCCGCGGCTGTTCAGCCGCGGCCCCATTGAAGCAGCCTCAGCCGCACTCGGATTACAGACAGCGGCCATGATTCCGCGGCTGTTCAGCCGCGGCCCCATTGAAGCGGGGCGCGCCTGGCGCGGTCGGCGCGCACGGTCGAGATTCCGCGGCTGTTCAGCCGCGGCCCCATTGAAGCGTACATCTGGACACGCGGCCGACGGCCGCGCTGTCCCGATTCCGCGGCTGTTCAGCCGCGGCCCCATTGAAGCCGACCTGCGGGTCCGCAGTGCGGTCGCAAGCAGGATGGATTCCGCGGCTGTTCAGCCGCGGCCCCATTGAAGCCGCCCAGGACCTGTCGAAGGCCAGTTCGGACGTGGATTCCGCGGCTGTTCAGCCGCGGCCCCATTGAAGCGTGGGCTGGATGTTCGCGTCGCAGGGCACCGTCGCGATTCCGCGGCTGTTCAGCCGCGGCCCCATTGAAGCGCCCAGGCCTCCGCCGTCCTGCGCGACGTGAACATCTGATTCCGCGGCTGTTCAGCCGCGGCCCCATTGAAGCCGCGAGATGCGGGAGGCGAACGCGCGGGGCGACGGACCGGATTCCGCGGTTGTTCAGCCGCGGCCCCATTGAAGCGCCGGGTCCGCGTTCGCGCGCAGCACCGGGTCGTCGATTCCGCGGCTGTTCAGCCGCGGCCCCATTGAAGCGCGATCATTTCGATGGTGACGGATTCCGTCCCGCCGATTCCGCGGCTGTTCAGCCGCGGCCCCATTGAAGCCCGTGATCGTGGCATTGGTGGCGGTCAGGGCGCCGGCGTGATTCCGCGGCTGTTCAGCCGCGGCCCCATTGAAGCAAATCCCCGCGCACCAGGGCGTTGACCACGTACAGCGATTCCGCGGCTGTTCAGCCGCGGCCCCATTGAAGCAAGCCCAGCAGGATGGCGCTGATGAGGCAGGCGGCCGGATTCCGCGGCTGTTCAGCCGCGGCCCCATTGAAGCGTGGTGGGCGTCGTGGTCTTCGTCGTCTTCGTCATGATTCCGCGGCTGTTCAGCCGCGGCCCCATTGAAGCGTCATGAGACCTCCCGAGCCGCGGCGGCTGTGCGTGATTCCGCGGCTGTTCAGCCGCGGCCCCATTGAAGCCGTGCCGGCAAGCGGGCCGTGACGCTGGACCTCACCTGGATTCCGCGGCTGTTCAGCCGCGGCCCCATTGAAGCATGGGATGCTCAACACCCTCGCTTCGCTGATTACTGATTCCGCGGCTGTTCAGCCGCGGCCCCATTGAAGCGCGGCCGTGATCCCGCCGTCGGCAATCACGACGCCGTCGGGATTCCGCGGCTGTTCAGCCGCGGCCCCATTGAAGCTGGGCGTCAACTGCCTCATGTATGGGCACTCGGCCTGATTCCGCGGCTGTTCAGCCGCGGCCCCATTGAAGCGCCTTGTTGCATCCGGCGGGCGACGATGCGGACGCGGATTCCGCGGCTGTTCAGCCGCGGCCCCATTGAAGGCATTCGCTCCGGGCGCGGCCTCGAAATTACACCCGACCCCAATTTCGCCGGCATTCGCTCCGGGCGCGGCCTCGAAATTGGACCCGACCCCGATTTCCGCCGCGGCCTCGAAATTGGACCCGACCCCAATTTCGCTACAATCCCGGCTTCCAGGACGCCCACGCCGCACCGGCGCCGCCGGCACGGCGCCGACAACCCACCCTGCTGACCGCGAGGTGCGCATGTCCCCGACCGACCGACACGATGTCACGAGACGCGATTTCCTGGAGGCCGGCATCGCCAGCGCGGCCACCGTCGCCATCGCCGGCGCCGGCAGCCTGCTGGCCCAGTCAGATCAGGACACGGTCCTCGCCCAGATCGCACGCCAGCACGACACGACGGTGAAGCGGCTGCGCGAGTGGATCGCGCTGCCCTCGATCGCCGCCGAAAACCTCGGCTACCCGCAGGGCGCCGAATACATGGCCACGCTCGCCCGCGACGCCGGCTTCGACCGCGCCGACGTGGTGCCGACCAGCGGCAAACCAGGCGTCTTCGCCACACTCGACGCCGGCGCGCCCACCACGCTCGCCATCTACTTCATGTACGATGTGAAGCAGTTCGACCCCGCCGAGTGGACATCGCCGCCACTCGAGGGCCGGCTCGTCGACCGGCCGGGGCTCGGCCGCGTCATGGTCGGGCGCGGCGCCACCAACACGAAGGGGCCGCAGATGGCGCTGCTCGCCGCGCTGCACGCCTTCAAGGGCGCGGGACGCAAGCCGCCGGTCAACCTGGTCCTCGTGTGCGAGGGCGAGGAGGAGATCGCCTCCCCCAGCTTCCGCGAGATCGTGTTCCGCCCCGACATCGAAGCGGCGCTGCGCAAGGCGGTCGGCATCATCATCCCCAGCGGCAGCCAGTCGCCCGACGGCACGGTGCGCATCAACCTCGGCGCCAAGGGCGTCGTCGAACTGGAGCTGGTGTCGTCAGGCAAGGGGTGGGGCCGCGGCCCGACCGCCGACATCCACTCCAGCTACAAGGCACAGATCGACAGCCCCGTCTGGCACCTGGTGAAGGCGCTCAACACGCTGGTCGGCGAGGACGGGCAGACGCCGGCCGTCGAGGGCTTCTTCGACAAGGTCGCGCCGCTCTCGCCGCGACTGCGCGAGATCTTCGAGGCCGCGGTGCCGCACGTCGACGAAGCCGCCACGAAGAAGGCGTTCGGCGTCTCGCGCTGGCACGGCGACGAATCGTGGCACGACTCGCTGCTGCGCCTGGTCACGCAGCCGACGATCAACATCGAAGGCCTGGTGGCGGGCTACACGGGACCCGGCGGCAAGACCATCCTGCCGCACCGCGCGGTCGCGAAGATCGACATGCGCCTGGTGCCCGACATGACGGCGAAGGACACGCTGCAACTGCTCAGGAACCACCTGGCGAAGCACGGCTTCGGCGACATCGAGGTGAACATGAGCGGCGGCTACGACCCGACCGAGACCTCGCCGGATTCGCAACTGGTGAAGGCGATGACGGCGGCCTACGGCAAGTCGGGCGTCACCCCGCTGCTCTGGCCACGGCTGGCAGGCTCGTGGCCGGGCGTCACCTTCACGGGCCCACCGCTCCGGCTGCCGGCGCTGCAGTACGGCATGGGCCACGGCGGCGGCGCGCACGCGCCAGACGAGTACTTCGTGATCGAATCGGCCAGCCCGAAGATGGCCGGCCTGGACGGCGCGGTGAAGTCGTTCGTCGACCTGTTCTACGCGCTCGTGTGAGGAGACGGCAGACGACGCCGCGCGCCGGGCGGCGTCCTCAGGACGCCCTCGACGCGTCGGCGTCGGCCGGGCCAGCCTTCCCGGGCCGGCCGCACCGCTGCCCGCCGCGCTGATCCCGCGCGCCGCGCGGGTTGGGAACGGCTCAGGTCGGGACGCCCAGGCGCGGCAGCAGCCACGTCTGGATCACGATCCAGGCGACGAGGAACGCGAGGACGACGAGGATGTTCACCACTCCACTATACCGGATGCGGCCGCACGACCGCAGCCGGACGGCGATGCCATCCTCACGCGGGGTCGCCTGACGCCCGCCGCGCGTCCGCCGACCCCGCGCGCCGGGATCTCGGCGGGCGCTCGCGGCCACCCCGCCGCCACCTCCGCGATGCCGCCGAAGCGCAGGCGGTTCTCATCGAATGGCTGAGATCACTCAGCCATAACCTTCAATTGACACCGTGATGGTACGGTGCTCAAATCAACCCGTCAGGTCGTCATCGAGTTGCCGGCGTCGAACCGGTGAGCCGCGGCAGGCGCCGCTCCCTCGCTTCCGGGGCCGGCTGGCGCCCATCAGCTGAAGTCGTCAGGCGAACCGGGTCCGCCCGGCGTGCGCACGTGCGCGCCCCGGTCGACCGCGGCCCCGTCGCGATGCGCGGATGGCACGCAGGCCGGGCCGGGGGCGCCGGCTCGTCGGTCGACCGTGAGAGAGGCCGGGCATGCGCCCGGCGGGAGGTCCCCTTGGTGCTCGGAAATCGGATCAGGTCCGGCGCGTCGGCCGTGACCGTCACGCTCGCGCTCGCCGTGGCGCTCGGCGGTCCGGGGATGGCGTCCCCGGCGGCGGCGCAGAGCCAGGCGATCGATGGAACGATCGAAGGCTTCGTGCGCGATCAGGAAGGCCAGCCGGTGGCTGGCGTCGAGATCACCGCCATCAACATCCAGACGGGCTACACGCGCAAGGTGACGAGCAACGCGCGCGGGAGCTACGTGATTCCCCTGCTGCCGCCCGGCGACTACGTCATCGAGGCCACCAAGCAGGGCTTCGGGACGATCAACCGCGGCGACCTCGAGGTGCGGGCGGGCCGCGTCATCACGATCGAGATCGACCTGTCGAGCACGAGCTTCAGCGAGACGACGGAGGTCACCGCCGCGCCGCCCACCATCGAGGTGGGGCGCACGGTCGTCAGCAACACGCTCGACGAGCGCACGGTGCGCGCGCTGCCGCTGCAGGGCCGCAGCATCCAGGACTTCTACATGATCCAGCCGGGCGTGAACGCCGGGCCGCCCGATGGCGGATCGGGCTCGGGCACGCCCACCATCTCGACGGTCTACGGCGGACTGGGCCTGCGGCAGATGAACATCGACGGCGTGTCGAACAACCTGCAGGGCCTCTCGCGGAACCTGGTGGTCAGCGAGGAGTCGATTGCCGAGTTCCAGACCGTCACCAACTTCTCGGCGGAGTTCGGCCGCGTGGCGGGCGGGCTCCAGAACGCCGTCACGAAGTCGGGCACGAACACGGTGCACGGCTCGGCGTTCTTCTTCACGCGGCAGAAGTTCCTGAACTCGGCGCCGTTCCTGCAGCCGCCGGGCACGCCCAAGCCCGACTTCTCGCGCTACAACTTCGGCGGCACGGTGGGCGGACCGCTGCTGTCGAACCGCGCGTTCTACTTCGCCAACTACGAGCGCTGGATGGCCGACGCGCCCACCGTGTCGACCTTCAAGCTGGCCGACGCGCTGAGGCTGGGCCTGTCGCCCGACAACGTCGGCACCTACCTGGCGTGGTTCCGCGCGCACACCGCCACGGGCAAGGTCGACTACCAGCTCAACCCGGCGCACCGGCTGTCGACACGCTATTTCTACTACTACGACCGCGAATCGCCGAACACCTTCGGTGGCCCCGCGACGCGTGACGTGGCGGCCCGCTTCGACGAGTCGCCGCAGTCGATCACCACGCAGCTGGTGTCGGTCTTCCGGACCAACGTGGTGAACGAGGCGCGGTTCCTGTTCATCTCGCGGGGCATCAGCAACGGCGTCAGCGTGAACCCGAACAATCCGAACATCTCGCTGAGCGGCGTCGGCAACTTCAACGGCAACGCCAACGGGCACCGCCGGACGCGCGAGCGCGGGTTCCAGTTCAACGAGAACCTCTCGATCATGAAGGGCGCCCACACGTTCAAGATGGGCGTCGACATCCTGCCGGTGGCGTTCCGCGAGCGGACCACGAACATCAACGGCACCTTCACGTTCGGCGGGCTCCCGGCGGTGCCCGGCGTGCGCGGCGCCGTCGGGCCGGTCGATCAGCTGCTGCTGACCGAGGCCGGCGCCATCGACCCCGCCACCGGACAGCGGTATTCGTACTCCCGGTTCACGCAGTCGATCGGGCCGGAGTACTACGAGGCGATGACCGTCAACCAGGGCTACTTCTTCCAGGACGACTTCCGGCTCACGCGGACGCTGAAGCTCAACCTGGGACTGCGCTACGAGGTGTTCTCGCGGCCCACGGGGAGCCCGAATCCGGCGCTGCCCGGCAGCGGCGTGTTCCCCGGCGACCACAACAACTGGGCGCCGCGGACCAGCCTGGCCTGGGATCCGTTCGGCAACGGCCGCGACGTGGTCCGGGCGGGCTGGGGCATCTTCTACAACATGATCACGCCCCAGACCTACAACACGCTCCTGCGCGGCAACGGCCTCGACGTGCTGAACGTGAACGTGTCGCCCACCAGCCCGGGCGCGCCGCCGTTCGGGAGGGGCCCGGTCGCGCCGGTCACCGGCGCGACGGTCGTGTCCGACGCCCGCGTCATGGACAAGGACTTCCAGGACATCAAGGTCTACGAGTACTTCGTGACCTACGACCGCGAGCTGGCGTCGAACCTGTCGGCGTCGCTCACCTACCGCGTCAACCAGGGACGCGACCTGCCGATCGCCTACGTGACGAACCTCACGCCGGCCGGCGTGCTCGCCGACGGCGTCACGCGCCGCTGGACGGCGAACCCGCGGCCCGACCCGCGCTTCGGCAACATCTTCGTCTCGAAGTCGATTGGCGAGCAGGACTACCACGGACTGGTGGCAGTGCTCACCAAGCGCTACTCGCACGGGATGTCGTTCCAGGCGTCCTACCACTGGTCGAGGGTGCGCGGCCACGCCTTCGCGGGCGACTACACCGGGTTCGGCATCTTCACGACGCCGTCCGACCCGCAGGACATCCGGGCCGACGAAGGGCCGGGCGACTTCGACATGCCGCATCGCCTGGTGATTACCGGCGTCCTCGACACGCACTTCTCCGGGCTCCAGGGAGCGGCCGGTGCCATCGTCAACGGGTGGCAACTGGCCCCGCGAATCATCGCGACCAAGAACTACCCCTACACGCCGGTCACCGGCATCGACAGCAACGGCGACACGGTGTTCAACGACCGCCCCGCCGGCATCGGCTACAACAGCTACCGCGTGCCGGGCTATTACGCCATCGACCTGCGGGTGGCGCGCAAGCTGAAGATCACCGACCGGCACGTGCTCGAAGTGATCGTCGAGGGGTTCAACCTGGCCAACCAGCTGACGCCGACCGGCGCCGGCGCGATCAACCGGACGTGGGGCACGGGGACGTCGCCCAACGCGACGTTCGGCCAGATCATCAGCTCGCAGGCGTCACGGCAGTTCCAGCTCGCCGCGAGGCTCACGTTCTGACGGCCGCGGTGAGGACGGGGGCGCGACGGCCGCGCCCCGGTCCTCACCATCCCCACCGCGCCGCCGCGGTCACCCGCCAGGCACCGGGCACGCTCGCCCGGTGCCACGCATCCACCCGCCGCCGCGCGGGCGAAGGAGGTCCCTCGTGAACGGTTCACGGATCGGTCTCATGGTTGCCGTCGTGGCGACGCTGGCGTGGGCTGCGCCCCCGGCGCGCGGCCAGACCGCTCCGGCGCCACGCGCCGCGACCCACGCCGCCGCCGACACCTGGGTCACGGTGGAGCGGCCGGCGCCGTTCGGCAAGGATCGCGACCGGCGGGTTCGGGAATACGACGAGAAATACGGCCCGGGCAACTGGCGCCTGGTCTGGGAAGTCGCGGGCAACGCGGTGGGCCGCGACGGCATCGTGATGCTGTACGAGGACGCGTACTGCCGCTTCCTCGAACAGCACGCCGAGGTCCTCGAACAACTGCTGCGCGAGGCGAGCGACGTCTACGACGATGCGCCGAGCAACGTGGCGTCGGGCTACGACTACGACAAGCAGGAGACGGTTCGCACGCACCTGCAGGACATCTCGATCCGCCGCTGCGTGCTGCGGCTCGGCCGCCGGTTCGCGGGCAGCCAGCTCATTCAGATTCGAGACGTGCAGGGCACCCATCCGCTGAGCATCACGCTGTCGCCGGGACAGGTGCCGTTCCACATGCCGGCGCTCTTCAGGCAGCCGGAGGCCACCGGCTGGTGGAAGCCGGGCTCGGTCGAGAGCTTCTACCAGTCGAACCGGGTCCTGCAGGTGAAGCGCCCGGCGGCGGGACGCGACTGATCCGCGCCGCGGACGGCGCGGCAGACCCACCACGAACCGCACGCGCGGCGGCGCGATCCGCCGCGCGAACGGGTCTCAACACATGCGCGAGGTGAGGGGGCGCGGCGACCGCGCCCCCCTCGGCGTTACCGCGAAGGCGCGCCGGCCGCCGGCAGCAGCGCCTCGATCGGGGTGTCGGCGTGCGGTGAAAGGCCCACGCCGAGCCAGCGGGCGACGGTCGGCGCGATCTGCGTCATCCGCACCACGCCCAGCGGACCGCGGCGGCCGATGGCCGGCGCCGAGACGATCAGCGAGGAATGCAGCGCGGGCAACTGCGGGTCGAACCCGTGGCCACCGCCCATCGGCGTCTTCAGCAGGAGCTGGTCGGTCCCGCGGCCGGTGTAGAAGTCCGGCCGCATGCCGATGCCGAAGCTGGCCCCGGGAAACGCGCCGATCCGATCGAGGTCCTCACGCGTCCACAACGTCTGGATGCCGTTGGCGGGATCGGCCTTCAGCCGATCGAGCAGCGAACGGACGCGCGTCGTCAGCGCGGTGTCCGACGGGTCCTTCAGGAAGATGAAGCCCGAGCCGCCGCACGCGTCGTAGTAGGCCTGCCAGTTGACGATGCGGCCGGCCGCGTCGGTCTCGAGCAGCTTCTCCTGCCTGAAGAGCGCGTTGGGCTGGAGCTGCGTGCCGATGGGCAGGAAGCCGTGGTCGGACACGATCGCGAAGTAGGTGGAATCGCGGATGCCCGCGTCGGCGACCGTCTGCACGAGCGAGGCGACGTAGCCGTCGATGCGCTCGAGCGTCTCGATCGCGCCGGGCGACCCGGGGCCGGACTTGTGCTGCGCGCTGTCGAGCTCGGTGAGGTGCAGCAGCATCAGGTGCGGCTGGTAGGTGCGCAGGATGATCGAGGCCATGTCGGTACGATCGGCGTCGGTCTGGCGCGGGGTGAACGGCTTGCGCCGGGCGATCTCCATCGTATCGATGAGGTTCGGCGTGGAGATGGCCCTCAGCAGGAGCAGGCTCTCGAGATGATCGGCGCCGAAGCCGGCGCGCCAGAACTCGGGCACGTGGTAGTCGATGTCCGAGCCGACGGTGACAGGCCAGGAGATGGCCGACGTCCGCAGGCCGCGCGACTTCGCCGCGCCCAGCAGCGTCGGGACGCGGATCTCCGACCCGTACCAGTGCCACGCGCCGGAGGTGCGCCCCTCGGGATCGAACATGCCGTTGGCGTAGATGCCGTGCACGGCCGGGCTCACGCCGGTCATCAGCGTCGTGTGCGACGGGTACGTCTCGGAGGGGAGCACGCCCACCACGCCCTCGGCCGAGGCGCCGCCGGCGGCCAGCGCGCGCAGCGTCGGGATTCGGGCGGGCCCGGGGCTGTTGTAGGTGGAGGCCATCAGGCCGTCGATCGAGATGAGGATGACGTGCGGATCGGGTACGGGCGCCAGCCCGACCCCGGCAAGGGCGAGCAGGGCGATGAGCACGCGTGGCAGCTTCATGGATGGCACCTCGACGGTCGGAGCAGGGCCGGTGGCGGCTCGACCGTGACTCTCGGGCGTGAACGTCGAGGCGTACTATAAGCGGAAGGTCAGGGTGCAAACAATCTCAGCCGTCCGCGTCGTCGACGACGCGATCGCGTCGCACCGCGGGCGGCTTCCGCGCGGCGTCGCGATCGGCGCCGGCGCTATAATGCCGGGGTGGCACTGAAGATTGGCGGAACGACCGACCATGGCTACCACGAGCCGCTGGGCCTGCTGAGCGACTGTCACCGGCGGATCGAACACTTCCTGCACGTGCTCGTCACGGTCGACCAGTTGCGATCGGGCGGACCGCTCGAGGCCGACCATCGCCGCGCGCTCGAGGCCGCCCTCCGGTACTTCGAGATGGCCGCGCCCAATCACACGGCCGACGAGGAGGACAGCCTGTTCCCGCGCCTGCGCGCGAGCGGCGACCCCGCCGCGCGGCAGGCGCTGGCGCTCGTGCAGCGGCTCGAGGCCGACCACGACGTCGCCGATGGCCACCACGCGGCCGTCAACGTGCTGGTGCGCCGGTGGCTCGATCGGAACGGGCTCGACCCGGACGACGCGGCGGCGCTGCGCGGGCACCTCTCCGCGCTGCAGGCGCTCTACCAGGCGCACATCGCCGTGGAGGACCACGATCTGTTCCCGGCCGCGGCCCGCGTGCTCGACGCGACGGCACTCGCGGAGATGGGCCGCGAGATGGCGAAACGCCGCGGCGTCTCGCTGGGCCCCGCGCGGCCGCGCTGACCACGCCGCCCCGCGCCGCCGCGGCGGCCTCCCGCTTCAGCCGCCGGCGGTCACCGCGGCGCATTCCCGCGCGGGATCACCGGCAGGACGATGTGCGACGGGTACTGCCGCGACCTGAAGACCGTCTGCCGCGCCGTCACCATGCGCGTGCCCGTCATCGGATCCTCGCCGGTGTTCAGGTTGCGATCGAAGCGCGGGAAGTTGCTGCTGGAGATCTCCACCCGGATCCGGTGCCCGGGGAGGAAGACGTTGCTGGTCGCCCAGAGGTCGATGTCGTACTCGTAGATCTTCCGGGGCTCCAGCAGCGCGGCCGGCGCGTCGCGACCCAGCCGATAGCGCGCGCGGATGATGCCGTCGGCCAGGTTCTGCGCGTAGCCGTCGGGGTGCACGTCGACGAGCTTCGCCGTCCAGTCGGTGTCCCGGGCGCTGGTCGCGGCAAACAGCTTCATCCTGATCGGGCCGGTCACCTCGACGGCCTCCTCCAGCACCGGCGTCGAATAGACCAGCACGTCGTCGCGCATCTCCGCCTTGATCTGGTTCCAGGGCCCCGACGGCACCTGGCTGCAGCAGGTGTTGCCGCCCAGGGTGGGCACGGGCGACGCGGGATCGTAGACGTAGGCGTCCCTCGCGTCCTCGGCCACGGGCGCGGCGCTCGACAGCAGGCCGCCGCCGTTGACCCCGTTCGCGCGCGTGCCGTCGAGATAGTAGGTCGTGTAACGGGTCCGGGCGAGCGGCCACTCGTGCTCGAAGCGCCACGCGTTCTCACCCATCACGAAGATCCGGACGGGCGGCTCGCGGTCGACGCCGTTGTCGATGCCCTTCAGCCAGCGATCGTGCCAGCGCAGGTAGACCTTGCGCGTCTCGATGGCCGCCTCCGGGCCGAAGTCGAGGCTGCGATCGGGGCCGGTCGTGGGCGCATCCGGCGCGTTGTTGCGCACGCCCGACTCGTGGCCCCACGGACCGATCATCAGGTACTTGAACCTGCGTGCCGCCTCCGACGGGCTGCCGGTCGTGATGACGGCGTGATCGGCCAGCGCGCCGCGCAGGAACAGGTCGTACCAGCCGTCGAGCACGAGGAAGGGGACGGAGACCCTCGCGATGTCCTTCTCGTAGCTCACGTCCTTCCAGTAGGGATCGTCGGCGCGCGGGTGCCGCAGCCACTCGCGGAAGACGGGATTGTCATGGCCGGTGCGCCCGGCGATGGTCGACAGCGGCAGGTGCCTGAAGATCTCGGACCACGGCGCCGGGACGGGGTTCGAGAAGCGGAACACGCGGCCGTCCATGCCGACGGCGCCCCACGGCAGCGCGAAGCCGAGGAAGAAGGCCCCGTCGCTGTAGATCCAGCCGTTGTAGACGTCGCCGGTGGTCACCGAGGCCGACATCGACGCCAGGTAGCGGCTGTTGCGCACCGCCTGCGCGATCTGCGTGTAGCCCAGGTAGGAGCCGCCCATCAGGCCGATCTTCCCGTTGCTCCAGGGCTGCGCGCCAATCCACTCGTCGGTGTCGAACCCATCGTCGGCCTCGTCGCGGAAGTGCGTGAAGATCCCTTCCGAGGCGTGCTTGCCGCGCGTGTCCTGGTGCGCGACGACGTAGCCGCGCGAGGCGTACCACTTCGACTGCTCGGCCGTGCCCTCGCTGTCCTTCCCGTAGCAGTTGCGCCAGAGCAGCGTCGGGAACCGGCCGGGCGCCTCCGGCAGGTACAGGTCGGTGGCGAGCGCGACGCCGTCGCGCGCGCGCACCATGACGTTCTTCTCGACGCGGACCTGGTACTGGGGCTGCGAGAGCCGGCTCTCGTCCCAGTGCGCCAGCGGCCGGTGCGGCGCCGACGGCTGGCCACCGGCGGTGAGGACGAGCACGACGGACGCAGCCAGGGCGGCGGCGGATGCGAACGTTCCTCTCACAGGGCCTCGCTCTCTGCGGCCGCGTGCGCGCCACGCGGGCCGCGGCGCGCCGCCGCGGCTCAGCGCCGGGCGAGCGCGCGCAGCACCGTCGCCTTCAGCCTGGTGCCTGGCAGTTCCCGCCAGTCGATGACCGGGTCGCCGAAGTAGCGCGCCGAGTTCCGCGCGCCCCAGTCGTTGGTCGCGATGCGATAGCGCTTCGCCGTGTCGATGGCCGCGGGACCGTCGGCGACGAGGTACTCGCCACCGCGCTGGTCGAACGGCGTGTCGGGCCCCTGGTTGGCCGAGGCCAGCAGCCGGCGCAGCCGCGCGCCATCGACGGTCGCCGTGAAGATGCCGCCGTCGAAGCGCACGCACGCGTCGAAGGCGGCGCGCGTGACCTCGCCCGCCGGCAGGCCGCCACCGAAGGTGGTGTTGCCGATCAGCACGGCGTCGACGTCCAGGCCGCGCCGCAGCGCACCGGTGACGTCGCGGGCCGCCCCGGCCGGCGCCAGCGCGGCCGGCAGGCGCGCGATCACCTCGCGATCGGCCGGGGTCAGGTGCTTCTCCGCGGCGTCGCGGATCAGCGCGGCCAGTTCGGGATCGGCCGGCGCGTCATCCGCAATCGGAATCTGTTCGACATCCCAGCGCATCGCACCCGCGGCGTCGCGATGCAGCCAGGCCAGCGTGAGAAAGGCGTTCCACGCGCCGGAGTGGACGTAGACCGTGCGGCCGAACCGCTGCACGAACCGCAGGTGATCGTGCGCGCCGGCGACGAGGGCGCCGTCGGGCACCAGCGGCAGCAGGCCGCGATCGGCCTGCAGGCCCGCGTGACTCAGGACGATCTTCACCGGCGCCGCGTCGAGCAGCGCCGGCAGGCTGGCGCGCGCCCAGGCGACCGGATCGGGCAGCCGCAGCGACGGCCGGACGGCTTCGGGATAGGTCGAGAGGTCGCTGGTCGCCACGCCCACGACGACCGCCTCGATCGCGCCGAGCGCGAGGCGCGTGGAGGTGGATGCGGCGGGCCGGCCGGTGGCGCGATCGTCGATGTTCGAGACGACGCGGGCGCCGGTGGCCTCGATGCGCCTCACCGTCTCTTCCAGGCTGCCGAACTCGGTCTCGTGGTTGCCGAGGTTGACGACGGTCGGCGCGCGCCGGGCCAGCGCGGCGAACATCGCGAAGTCGACCGCCCCGGCACCGCGCCGCGCGACGGGGTTGCCCTGTTCGAGCGTGTCGCCGTCGAGCAGGATGGCGATGGGCAGGCCGGGGTGCGCGGCCTTCAACCGATCGACGGCCGCCACGACCTGCGCCGTCCGCTCGTAGGCCGAGTGCTGATCGCCGGTGACGACGACCAGCGCCGCGGGCCCGTCGGCGCGCGCGGGGGGGATCGACAGGAAGAGCGCAAGGAGGGCGATGAGGATGGCCGGCGGTCTCGTCATCGCCCTTTGCGTCACTCCACTGGCCCGGTGGTGCGCCGGGGCCACTGGATCGGAACCCACGCCGGAGGGCGTGGCACGATCCGCCGGCCCCGGCCGATGCCTACTTCGCCTTCACCTTCCGCGGATAGTCCTTCACGCCCTCGAGCGCCCACGCGATGAAGCTGCGCAGGTCGTCGTTGGCGTTCTTCAGGTCGGGCTTCCGCAGGTACATCATGTGCCCGCTCTCGTACCAGTTGAACCGATAGCGGTCCTTGAACTCGCCGCCCGGCTGCAGGTGGTGCATCGTGTAGGCCGCGTTGAAGTAGTCGGTGGCGGCGTCGTAGTAGCCGCCCTGGACCATCACCTTGAGATAGGGGTTGTCGCGCATCGCCGTGCGCAGCATGTCGCCGACGTTGGCCTGCGGATCCTGTGCCCACGGACGCACGTTGCCCCAGACGAAGTACTGGATCTCGGGGTTGAACTTCAGCTCGGTGCGCAGGTAGCGGTTGACCGCGGCGCCGAAGGGGCCGTTCCAGTCGACGAGTTCGGGCGAGTATTCCGGGCGTTCGCCCGCGGCGTCCAGGTCGATGCCGAGGTACCGGGTGTCGAGGCGGCCCACCGTCAGCCGCTGGCTGCGCAGCAGCTCCTTCCAGTGCCGGGAGAAGCTCACGCGCAGGTTCGCGCTCAGCACGTAGGCCTTGTCGAGCCCGGAGTAGCGCGCGACCTTCGTCGCGACGGCGTCCCGCTCGGCGTCGCTGAGCTGATCGCCCCTGACGAGCGCGGTGATGTACTCGCCGGTCGCGAACGCCTCGGACTCGGCCAGGACGGTCTTCAGCGGCTTGGCCTGCAGATCCGGCACGAGCTGCTTGTGATACCAGGCGGTCGCCGTCTGCGTCGGCAGGCTGTTGGCGAAGTTCACCTCGGGGCCGCGCTGGACGTCGAGTTCGGTGGCCGAGACGAGGATGACGCCGTTCAGGAACATCTGGAAGCGGCTCTGCACCGAGGCCGCCAGGCCGGCGGCCCGCGTCGTGCCGTAGCTCTCGCCGATGATGAACTTCGGCGAGGCCCAGCGGTCCTTCCGGTTGACGTAGGTGAGGATGAAGTCACCAACCGACTGGATGTCGGCCAGCTTGCCGTGGAACTTGTGCAGATCCTCGCCCGGCATCATCCGGCTGAACCCGGTGCCGATCGGATCGAGGTAGACGATGTCGGCCGTGTCGAGAATGGAGTGGGGGTTGTCTTCCAGGCCCGCGGGCGGTTTCTGCTGGAACCCTTCATCGTCGTAGGTCACGCGGCGCGGCCCGGTGTAGCCAAGGTGCATCCAGAGCGAGGCCGTGCCGGGACCGCCGTTGAACGAGATGATGAGCGGGCGCGTGGCCGGGTCGGTGACGCCGTTCTTCGTGTAGCCGACGTAGAACATCTTCGCGACGACCTTGCCCTCGTCGCGGATGGGAATCCAGCCGGCCTCGGCGGCGTAGCTGACCGTCTGGCCGTTGAACCGGCCCGTGTGCTGCGTGATCACCGGTTCGGCCGGCAGCAGATCGGCCTCGACGCCTGCCTTCGCACCCGCCGCGGCCGGTGGCGGCCCTGGCGGCGGTCCCTGCGCCGAGACCTGCGCGGCCGTCGGCACGATCAAGGCGATTGACAGGGCGAGAACGTGACTCAACCTCATGGCCCCTCCATTGTGTGGAACGGAAGCGCTCGTCCAGCCGCATGGCAGGGCTGCGCCGGCGCCGTCGTAGTGTATATCCGGACCGCCGGCCGTGCACGGGGCGCTCGCGGCAGAGGGCGGTGTGGCGGCGCGCCGGCGATCGCCGCGGACGCGGGATCGCGTCTTGCGGCTCAGGCGCCGGTGGCGGGTCGCGCCGCCTCGATCTCCGCGTGGGCGGTGACGTCGTGCCGCGCCTTCACGCCCTCAACCCCTTCGGCGAGGATGCGGCCGCCGGAGACGATGAGGGCGCCCACCGGCGCATCGCCGGTCGCCCGCGCGCGCGCCGCGAGCTCGAGGCACCGGCGCATGAGGCGCTCGCGAACGGCGTCCTGACCCTCACCGATCTGCATCGGCCGATCATGAACGGGAGGAGACGGCGCGCGGCCGCCGGGTCGATGCCGGCGTGGCGCCACGTCAGCGCGCGCCGAGACGCGCGTTCACCATCCGCGACACGGCGGGCGAGAACCGGAGCGCGACGGCCGCGAGCGCGGCGCCGGCCACGAGATCGACGACGTAGTGATACTGCAGGTAGAGGGTCGCGACGATCAGCAGCCCGCCGATCGCCGAGACGATCCAGCGCGACCTCAGGCGGTCGCGCCACGCCCAGGCGATGGCGCCCAGCGTCATCATCGTGTGCCCGCTCGGGAAGGCATCGCGGAGCGCCTGGGCGGCGGCGGCCGCGTTGGTCGCTCCCGAGGGCACCATCCCGCCTCCGTTCACGAAGGCCCGCAGCGCCGGCGTGAGCCAGAGCCCGGGCAGCGCGCGATCGAGATCGCGATAGTCGTGCAGCGTGAACCGGGGGCCGATGGCGGGCAGCGCGAAGTAGCAGGCGTACGAGAGGTAGAAGCCGAAGGCGCAGAAGAAGACCCAGTCGTGGAACCGGCGCCGGTCCGCCTTGCGGTAGAGTTCGGCGCCCACGACGAGCAGCAGCACGTAGAACGCCGTGTAGGCGATCTGTAGGGTTTCGGTGAGCGGGGGCGAGGCCCACCGCATGATCCACAGCGTGGGGTCGGCGCCGAACAGCCAGCGGTCGGCCCGGATCAGCCACGCGTCGAACAGGCGCCCGTTCCAGATCGGTCCGACGACGAACGCCAGCTCGCGGTAGAGCAGGTAGACGAGCGGGGCCAGCGACCAGTCGTGCGCGAACCGGAGCACGCGCCACTCGAGGCGGGCGCGGAGCCAGGCGAGCGCCCAGAGGCCGGTGCCGATGGCGGCGCACACGGCGAGGACGTGCCGCCACTGCGGGATGCGGCCGGCGCCGAGCGCGGCCACCGCGGCCAGCGCCGCGGCGAAGGCCAGCGTCGGCACGTCCGCGGCGTGGAGGATGCGCGCCCTCATCGCCGCCTGCCTACAGGTCGCGGGCGTAGATGCGGTGGGTCTTGTACGGCACCGCGCCGAGGCCGGTCAGGTCGCGGCGCATCCGCACCGCCGTGTCGGCCACCTGGGGAAGATCGGCGTGGACGTATCGTGACGCCTTCATCGTCTGCTCCATCTCGGTGTAGAGCAGCGCGTTGCCACCGCGTCCCTGGTACGCCGGGAGGATGCCGGCGCCGTTGAGCGACAGCCAGCGGGTGCGCCGCGTCTCGAGCAGGAGGTCGGCCACCGTCCAGGGCGTCAGCCGGCCGCGCGCGCGCTGCAGCGCGGCCGACACATCGGGGAAGGCGAGCAGGAAGCCGGCGATCTCCTCGCCGTGCGCGATGAGCTTGAGCAGGCGGGGGTTGGCGAAGAGCACGAGCTGCTGCACCAGGAAGTCGATCTCGCGCTCGCTCAGCGGGTAGTACTCCCAGTTGTCGGCGAACGCCGCGTTGTAGGCCCGGCCGATCGCACGGGCCACCTTGAAGAGCGCCCGCCGGCCGGGCACCGTCATCGTGCGCAGGCCGCCCTCCCGCCTCGCGCGCTCCGCGGCCTGCCGCACGCGCTCGGGCATCACGAACGTGTCGGCCCTCAGCCGGAACGACACGAAGTCGATGACCTTCGTCAGCCCGATCCGCTCGAGGAGCGGCCCGTAATAGGGAAGGTTGTAGTTGGTCATCGTCATCATGGGACGATGATCGAAGCCGTCGACGAGGATGCCGTAGCCGTCGAAGGCGCTGAAGCCCTTCGGGCCGACGAGGCGCGTGAGCCCCCGCCCGCGCGCCCACTCGGCGGCGCGATCCAACAGGGCCGCGGCGCAGGCGACGTCGTCCTCGCACTCGAAGCTGTAGAAGTTGGCCTCCGCGGTCCCGTGATGCGCGTTGAAGGCGCGGTTGTCGAGCACCGCCAGGCGGCCCGCGTCGCGCCCCTCGCGCACCGCGACGAAGAACGCCGCCTCCGAGCGCTCGTAGAAGGGATGCTTCCGGCGATTGAGGATCAGCGCCGCCTCGCGCCGCGGCGGCGGCACCCAGAGCGGATGGTCCGCGTAGTGCCGGTACGCGAAGTCGACGAAGCGGGCCGCCTGCGGCCGCGCGTCGGGGTCGATGGGATCGACGCGGATCACGATGCGCGCGGGAGCGGGACGGCGGCCGGCGTCACGGCCGCGCCGCCGCGGGCGCCGGCCCGGTCGGATCGGGCGGGGCCGGCGTCCGGCGCTGCCGCAGGTGGTCGTCCATCTCGAGCCGAGGCACGCCGTCGGTCCACCAGGCGGGCGCGGGCGCCGCCATCAGGAAGTGGTCGAAGAACTCCTTCATGCGCACCGTGTAGTCGTGCTGGTTGGCCGGCTTGCGCAGGCCGTGGTTCTCGCCGACGTACTCGAGCATCACCACCGGCTTCTTCAGCCGCCGCAGCGTGCTGTAGTACTCGACGCCCTGGGTGAAGTCGACGGCCCCGTCGCGATCGTTGTGGAGCAGCACCAGCGGCGTGGTGACGTTGCGCGCGAAGGCGATGGGCGAGTTGCGCACGTAGGCGTCCCAGTTGTCCCAGTAACCGCCCTTGAAACGGCCCTGGCTGCTCTCGAAGATCGCCATGTTGCCGCCGCCGGTGTTCTTGTAGATCAGGCTGTACATGCTCACCATGTCGGTGAGCGGCGCGCCGGCGACGGCCGCCCGGAACGCGCCGGTCTGCGTGATCAGGAACGACGTCTGGTAGCCGCCCCAGGAGTGGCCCTGCAGCCCGACGCGGCCGGCATCCACGACGCCGGAGGCCACGGCCGCCTTCAGCGCGGGCAGCACGCACCACACCGCCGACATGCCGGGGTCGTTGATCGTGTAGGTGATGTCGGGCATCAGCACCGCGTAGCCGTTGCTCGTGTAGACGGTCCGGTTGAACCCGTTGGCGGTGGGCGGCGCGAACCGGTTCATCTGGTCCGAGAGCTTCTCGTAGATGTACACGAGCGTCGGGTACTTCCGGCCGGGCTGGTAGCCGGCGGGCAGGAAGAGCGCGCCCTGCAGTTTCCGCCCCTTGTCGCTCACGTAGTCGACCAGGCGCGCGCCGCCGCTCCAGGTGAAGGCAGCCAGTTGCCGCTGGCCGTCGGTGACGCGCCTGGCGTCGCCCAGCAGCATGTCGCCCACGTGGTAGTCGGGGAAGTCGCGCCACGACTCGCGCGTGAACGCCAGGCGATCCGCCCGCCGCGCCTTGAGCAGCCGCGCCACCGTCACGTCGTCCCAGACGAGCAGGCGGGCGCCGGGCGAGCCGGCGTCGACGCGCGCCACGCCGCCCTTCTTGGTCCACTCGCCGTAGGCGTCCAGATAGAGCGGCGCGGACAGATCGATGCCCTTCTCGTCGGGATCCAGCACGAAGCGCCGCCGGTAGCGCACCTGGTCGCGGCGCCCGTTGCCCGTCAGGTTGACCGCGCCCGACCCGGAGGCGGGCACGCGCCACACGTCCCACGCGTCGGAGAGCAGCACGGCGTCGGAGTCGGCCGTCCAGCCGACGGGCGGCACCGGCGGGTTCACCACGTTGTGATCGTCCTCGACGTCGACGAAGGAGACCGGCGCGCCGCGCGTGATGGCCGTGACCTGGCCCGACGCGAGATCGACGACCTGGAAGTGGCCGCCGTCGAAGTACAGCAGTTGGCGCCCATCGGGAGATTGCCCGTAGAGCCAGCGCACCTGACGGGCCACGCGCGTGCGCTTCCCGGTGGTCAGGTCCACGGCGTAGACGTCCTGGTAGTTGCGCCCCTCGAGCGACCCGGTGAGCTCGTAGTCGCGGCGATCGATGCCCACCGCCCAGTTGCCCCTGGCGGGCGCGCGCACCTCGCGCAACTCCTCGTCGGCCAGGCGCAGGAACCGGCGATCGCCGATGCGCCACGCCGCCAGGTAGCTGAAGCGGCGGTCGCGATCCTCCTGCACCTGCTGCTGCGACTGCAGCCGGCTGTCCCGCCAGTGCCACAGGACGAGGTCGGCCTTCTCGCCGACGCCCTCGCCATCGCGCTCCGCGGCCGCGCCGCCGGCATCCTCACCGGCGCGCGGGAGCTTCTTCTTCGGGACGTGGATCCCGAAGAGCAGCCCGGCGCGGTCGGCCGTCCACTCCGGATCGCGGTTGGGGCTGATGGTCATCTCCGGCGGAAACGCCGCGTCCTTCACCGGGACGTACTCCGCGCGCGCCGGCGTCGCCGCGTCGAGGTCGCGGAAGCCGATCGCCGAGTACAGCCTGTCGTCGTAGGCCTTGTCCTGCTCGCCCCTGAGCACCGCGAGCGCGTCGCCCTCCTCCATCCAGTGCAGCCGCTCGTAGGACGCTTTCGCGCTGTCGAGCACGCGCACGGTGCCCGTGGCGAGCGCGCGCAGGCTGACGCCGTTGCCGACACCGTCGGCCGTGTCGGTCGTCCAGGCCAGGTAGCGTCCCTTCCGGTCGAAGGCGAAGCCGCCGACACTGCCCAGCGTCATCTCGAGGCCGCTCGACAGGTCGCGCACGATCAGGTCGGCGCCGCGCGGGCGATCGCCGCGCACGCCCGCGGGCCGCGGCGACGGCGCGGCGGCCGGTGCGCCGGCGGCGGCGGGCGAGGCGGGGT
>JBDIBB010000069.1:0-22745 GCA_039812685.1 Vicinamibacteraceae bacterium | reverse complement strand
CAGTTGTCGGTCTACCTGCGCCAACTCGACGTGCCGGTACCGGCCATCTACGGCCCCAGCGCCGACGAGCAGGGGATGTAGGGGCGGCGTGGGGCTTGAGGCTTGGGGCTTGAGGCTTGGGGCTTGGGGCTTGGGGCTTGGCCCGGAACGACGAACGGCCCCGCTGCTCGAGAGCAGCGGGGCCGTTCGTGCCTTCAGGCACGGGGCAGGTCTGGGAGCCACGCCGCCGGCCGGGATGCCCCGCCGGTCGAATGCAGTGCCACGTTCGCCACGGGCTGCTAGAACCTCACGCCCACCGAGAAGCTGAACTCACGCGGGCTCTGGTAGCTGCCGACACCGGTCGGCTGCATGTACTCGGGGCCGAAGTCGTAGTGCACGCCCTCGACCGGCGTCTCGGTGAACGGGTTGAACCGCTGGTAGGCGAATCCGGTCGGGTTGTTCGTGACGGTGTAGATGGTCTCGTTCCCGCCCAGCACCGCCGAGTTGTTGAAGAGGTTGGTGACCACGCCGCGGAAGAAGACCTCGGTGCGGCCGAGCCCGCGGAGCCGCATGTTCCAGTTCAGCGACAGGTCGGTTCGCCAGTAGGTATCGTAGCGTTGATCGCCGCGCGGGCCGAAGTAGTAGGTCACCGATGAGGGCACCGACTGGTATCCAGGGTTGGTGACGTACGGCCGCACGTCGATGGTGCCGTCGGCGCTCGACGCGTCAGAGGAGTCGATCCGCTGGACGAGACCGACGGTCCAGCGACCGAGGTGGTCGCCGAAGGGCAGCTGGTAATTCGCCCACATGCGGATCTTGTGGCGCTGGTCCCCGGAGAGATAGCCCGTCGGGTAGTTCCACTCGCCCCGATATTGCGGCTGGTCGTCACCGGCGAAGCGCAGCGGACCGCTGCCGCTGTCCTCGCCCTCGAAGTTGCCGCGCAGCGCCGACAGCGTGTAGTTGCCGCCCACCTGCCAGGCGGGCCCGAAGCGGTAGCTGGCCTGCAGGTTGAGCCCCTTGTAGCTGCGGTTGGCGAGATCGGTGTTCCGGACGATCGTCAGGTCGAACACGCGGCCGAACGGGTCGGTGACCTTGCCCGTGTTCATGTCGCGGAAGTCGCCGTAGAAGTCCGCGTACGCCCGGTAGAGGAAGTCCGCACGGACGACGCCGCGGTTGCCGAGTTGCCGCGAGACGCCCACCATGTACTCGTTGGAGTTCGGGGCCCTGAGGCCCTGGCCCACCTTCACCGTGACGCCGGGCACGCTGGGCGCCGTGCGCGTCGCGCGGTCCAGGCCGCCGTTGGCGAAGAACCAGTCGAAGAGCACCTTCAAGGCCTGCTCGCTGGTGAGCAGCGGCTGGCCTGCGTCGGCATTCACGTTCGGCCCCTGGTAGAAGTAGCTGAACGTGGCGGTGCGTCCGCCGGCCGAGCCCGCGTCCACGATGGCGGTGTTGATGCCCTGCACGTAACGTGCGAACCCGGCGTTGGCCACCCACACCCCGTCGCCTCTGACGTCCCAGGTCATGCCCAGCCGCGGGCTGAACGCGGAGTCCTTCACGACCTGCGAGCCGGCCTGGTCCTTCGACGTGTTCCGGTCGTAGCGCAGGCCGAGGTTGAAGGTGAAGCTGTTGTTCAACCGCCAGGTGTCGTTCGCGAAGAAGGAGTAGGTACGGATGTCGTTGCCCTTGGTCGGCTCCACCAGCGGCACGTAGTCGATGTAGGTGGTGTTGCCGGTGCGGAACACGGGATACACGTCGTAGCCGTCGATGATGGCGCTGGTCGCCTGCACGCGGTAGCTGCTGCCCGACTGGTAGTTGTCGTTCTTGCGCATCTCCTTGTACACGTCGTAGCCGGCCACCAGGTTGTGCGAGCCGGCGCTCTTCGTCGACAGGAAGTAGTTGGTCTTGACCAGCGTGTTCCAGTTGTTGCGCACCTCGAGGCCGCTGCCGCACACCGCGCAGAACGTCGGAGAGTTGAAGCGCACCGACCCGCGCGAGCGATCCCAGATGGGGGTGCCGGCGTACTGGTCCTGTGTCGTGGCCCCCGAGCCGATGTAGTTCTTGTCGCGGTCGGAGTACTGCGCCTCGATGAACCACTTGTCGGTGAGCACGCCCGTGTAGTTCAACGAGTAGAGGATGTCCTCGTTGGCGTTGTCGTAGAAGGTCTTCGCGTCGATGACGGTGCCGAAGCTGTTGTTCAGCGTGTCGAGCCGACGCTTCGAGTAGCTCCCCTTGAACGTGTTGCGCTGGTTGATCGCGTAGGTGAGCTTGCCCTCATAGCGCTTCTCGTCGTCGGTGCGCACGTAGTTGTAGCCGGTGTAGCTGAGCGTGACGTTCTCCTCGTTCTTCTCGAACCGGCCGGCGCCGAAGAACCACAGCTTGTCCTTCAGGACGGGCCCGCCCGCCGTGAGCTCGTAGGTGGGGACGGTCTTGTCGATGCTGCTGTCGCCCGGGAACGGCGTGAGCGAGCCCCAGGAGTCGTTGGCGAGGCTCACGCGGACCGATCCGCTGAAGCGGTTGCCGCCCGACTTGGTGATCATGTTCACCACGCCGCCCTGGAACCGCCCGTACTCCGCCGAGATGCTGCCCGTGGAGACCTTGGTCTCCTGAATGGCATCCTCGATGAACGCCGCCACGGCCTGGCCGCGCAGGTTCTCGTTCACCACCACGCCGTTGATGAGGAACAGGTTCTCGTAGGACATCGCGCCCGAGACCATGATGTTGCCGCCCGGTCCGTTGTCGGTGACGCCCGGGGCGAGCAGCGCCGCCGAGTTCAGCGTGCGGCCCACCGGCAGCAACTCGAGGTTGTCGGCCTTGTACGTGCTGGCCACCGTCAGGTTCGAGGTCACTTCGGTCGACGCGGTCCCGGTGACCTCCACGGTCTCGGTCACCGTGGCCAGCGCGAGCTTGACGTCCACCGGGAGCGTCTCGCCGATGACCACCGTCACCTCGCGCTTGACCGTCGAGAATCCCGAGAGCTCGAACGTGAGCGAGTAGGCGCCCGGCGGCAGGAACGGGATGATGTAGTCGCCGTTGTCGGAGGACACCGCCGTCCGTACCCCCTGCAGCGCAGGCGAGGCCGCCGCGATGGTGACCCCGGGCAGCGCAAGGCCGTCGGGATCGAACACCTTTCCGGACACGCCGCCGGTCGGCGTGCCCTGGCCGAAGGCCGGACCCGCCCAGAGACCCGCGCCCAGCAACAAGACGGACAGCAATCTGCGGTGCAGCATGAGACCCTCCCGATGATCCGCGCGATGAGCGCGGGCTCCGAAGAGGAGCCTCCCGATTATAGGGTGCCGGCACCGCTCCCGATGAGTCGGCCCCGGGTCAGTGGCAGGTCGGTGGGACGAGTTGGGGCGCCGCCGCTCGGGGGGAGCGCCCGGCGGCAGGAACTACCGATCGAGCCAGCCGCGGCGCAACTCGCCGTCGGCCACGCTCGAGAGATACGGCTTGATGTCGAGCACCGGCGAACCGTCGAGCATGTCCACGCCGCGCACGTGAAGGCGGCGGCCCTCCCGCCGCAGCAGCGTCACGACGGTCAGCCCGATGGGCACCGGGCGTGCCGGCGCCCGCGTGGCGAACACGCCGTGCGGGCGCGTGTCGTTGGGCGGGGTGACCGTGAGCCGCACCTCCTGCTGCCGGTGGAACACCCATACCACGAACAGGTGCGAGAACCCCTCGATGTCCGCGAGGCCTTCCTCCAGATCCTCGCGGATCTCGATGACGCCCTCCGCGGTGTGCTCGGCGCCGCGGCCCTTGGGGATCTGCGCCGTCTCGTCGTGCGGCGTCCGCAGCACGCCGATCGGGGTGAACGTGAAGGTGTCGATCATGTCCTGCTCCGGCGCCGTCTGAAGGGCTGTGGCGGTCGAGGGCCATCACCCACGATCGCGAGCCGCGCGGCCGCCGCCCCGCCCGCCGTCATCGCCGCCGCGCCTGGGCGATGGCGGCCACCAGCGCCTCGTCGAGCATGACCGCCACTTCGCACACGCGCCCGCGGGCGCCGGTGACCAGCGCCACCGCCGCCCGGCAGGTGAAGCCGCCGTGCGTGGCCCGCAGCGTCCCCTCCAGGGTGGCGGTCGCGGTGACCAGGCCGGCCATCTCGGATTGCGCCGGCTCGATCGCCGAAAGCCCGAGATGCGCGTCCGGCAGCGCGTAGCGTACGGCCTGGGCGAGAAAGCGATAGGCCGCCGGACCGCGCGCGATCATCCGCACGATCGGATCGGTCACGGGACGCCCCATCGTGTCCTCGTAGGCCACGCCGTTCAGCCTGAAGACACAGCCTCTATCGATCAGGCCGTCCGGCAGATCGAGACTGCCCCCGTTGAAGAGGTGCGCGAGGCGCGTGAGTCTCTCGGCCAGCAGACGCGGCATCGCAGGCATCATACCGCGCGGTCCGGGCCGACGCGTGCCCCGCCAGCGACGATCTCCACCGAGGCGGCGGGTTCCACCCCGCGCGCGGTCACCAGGTGCGCCAGAGGTCGATCTGCTGCCGGCGTCCACCCTGCTCGTCGAGCCGGATGCCGTCGCCGTTGGGACGAATCCGGAACGTCCGCGCGCGCACGTAGAGACGATCGCCCGCGATGCGGCCCGTGAACTCGTCAGCGTCGGCCCAGCCCTGCACGCCGCCACCCGGCGAGATGTTCACCTGCAGCAACTGGCGCTCCCGGTCGTCCCAGCCGCGGAAGGAGCCGATGGCCCACTCGGGCACGCGGCGGTCCCACTCGTCGTGGTGACCGCTCTTGTTGGCGGCGATGCCGGCGATGATCGCGGCGGCGGCGATTCCGCCGACGATGGCGGCGGCGGCCCCGCCGCTCAGGCCCCCACGGCCCACGCGGAACTCGGCCCGGCACCCGTTGTCGACCCACACGCCGCGATAGTCGTACCCCCACGTTCGCCACAGCACGCACGGCGTGTCGGAGAACTGCCGTCGCAGCTCGACGCGGTTCTCGGTGTCCGCGGAACAGAACTGATACCGACCCCGCCGGCTTTCGCAGCGGATCGTGCGCTCGTCGGCGCGTGCGGCCGGCGGCAGCGCTGCTGCCAGCAGCCCCATCGTGACGGCCGCGGCCACGGCGCGGCGGAATGGCGTTCTCTGCACGGTGATTCTCCTGGGCAAGGCGGTGGAGCGCTGCCGCCGACCGGCAGAGCTTCCTGGCAATCGCACCTGCAACAATAGCGCAAGTCGGCGGCCGGTCGATGGTCTACACTGCGGGGACATGCGCCTGCCGCCATCGCGCGCCTGGAGGAACCCCGGCATGTCCGTTCGCGTTGCGCCCCTCGCCTTCCTGCTCGTCGTCTCGGCCGCCTGTGCCAGCCGGTCCACGCCGCCCGTCGTCACGCCCACGCCGGCGCAGGGCGCGACGCCCGCTGCGGCCGAGAACCTCGACGCCGTCCTGTGGACGCAGACCTCGGTGGAGTACCGCGCGACTGCGCTCCAGGCCTACGCGACGGCGCGGCTGCAACTGGATCGCGCGCTGGCCGATCCCGGCTGGACGGCGGCCATCGAACAGGTGGGGAAACCGATGGCGAGCCTGCCGCCCGCCATCATCCTCGACGCCGATGAGACGGTCCTCGACAACTCGCCGTATCAGGCCCGGCTGATCCTCGACAACGCCACCTTCACCGAGGCGGGCTGGGCCGCCTGGGTCGAGGAGCGCAAGGCGGCGGCGATCCCCGGCGCGGTGGCCTTCACGCAGTACGCGCGCGACCGCGGCGTGACGGTGTTCTTCGTCACCAATCGCAACCCGGGCGAGGAGCGCGCCACGCGCGACAACCTCGCGGCGCTCGGCTTCCCGCTCGATCCGGCGCGCGACACGGTGCTGACGCGGCGCGAGCGGCCCGAATGGCCCAGCGACAAGACCACCCGGCGCGAACTGGTGGCGCGCGAGTTCCGCATCCTCCTGCTCGTCGGCGACGATCTCGGCGACTTCCTGCCCAGTCAGGGTACCGTGGCCGAGCGCGATGCGCGCGTGGCGCCCTATGCCGACTGGTGGGGAACCAGGTGGATCGTGCTGGCCAACCCGACGTACGGCTCGTGGATGTCGGCGATCACAGGGGCCGCCCCGGGCGGTACGGCGCCCTCCAAGCGCGCCGAGTTGCGGCCGATGCGGTAATCCGTGCGGATTCTCGATGCGTGAGGCGGGCGCGACGTCGGGTTCCGCGATCTGAAGATCGGGGGCTCCTCCAGGGTCACGGGAGCCGCGAAACGGCTGATTTCCCGACTCAGAAGCGCACACCCGTGGACACGTGCAGGCGCGTGCCGCGCCCGAGCGCGTGCGCGACGTCGAGGTTCAGGCTGAAGACCGGCAGCGCGAGAAAGATCCCCGCGCCGGCGCTGCGCTCGAAGTCGATCGCCGACAGCGGCGTGCCGTGCGCGGCCACGCCGCCGGCATCGACGAACGCCGCAACGCCCAGGGTTCCCGCGCTGAGCGGCGACGAGAGCGGGAGGCGCAGTTCGGCCGACGCCGCGACCAGCCGGTCGCCGGCGAACCGGCCAGGCGACACCCCACGCAGCGATGAGGCGCCGCCGAGCCAGGGCTTCAGGTAGTCGGGCTGCGGCGCGCTCGCATCCTCCACCCGGCCCCGCACGGCGACCACGGCGGGGCCCCACACCCCGAGGTACCCGCGCAGGTCCGCGCGACTCCTCCAGTAGAGGTCGCGCCCCTGTTCGCGCACCGCCTCCACGCCTCCTCGCAGGTACACGGCGTTGCGCGGCATGGCCGGGTTCAACCGGGTGTCGAGCACGAGTTCGCCACCCGCGGTCAGCAGGTCCCTGGCAGCGCCGGCGAAACGCACCGAGGCCCAGGCGGCCCTGGGCTCGGCCCGCAGGCGACCGTGGATGGGGATCGCCGCGCCGGCCCAGGCTTCGGTCCGCCGCTCGTCGACCTCGAAGTGCGGATGCTCGCGTTGCCACAGTGCCAGTCCGCCCTGCAGGCTGGCGCCCCGCAGCACGCCCGGCCTCGACTCGGCCTCCACGGCCGCGCGCCGGGTGCCGCCCCATGTGAGCGGCGCCGACACGCGGCTGAGCGGGCCCAGGGCATCTCTCACGGTGAAACGCGCCCCGTAGGTGAAGCCGTAGGCGTCCTCGTAGTCGACGATCGGCAGCCACATCACGCCCGCGCCCGCATTGCGCAGCCAGCGAAGCGGTCCGGGGGCCGGCGCCGCCGCCGGCGCCGGCTGCTCCTCGACGATCAGGATCAGCGCGACGTCCGACGTGTCCTCGATCGAGCGATGCCTCACCCTCACGTCCACGCGGCGGAAGCGGTGGGTGGCTTCGAGACGGGCCGCAATGGCCTCGGCGCCGCCCTCCGGAAGCGGCTCGCCCTCGGTGATGCCCGCGAGCCGCCTCACCTCGTCGTCCGGTGTCGTGTGATTGCCGTGAATCCGGACGATGGAGATCGTCGTCTGCGCTCCGGTGGCGTCCTGCGGGGGGGGCTGTGCGACGGCCGACGCCGCAGCCAGCCACAGAGCGACGGGCAGCCAGGCCACCCTGCGTCGTGCCAGACTGCCCAGGAACGCGGAGACCGTGCGCCGCACCGGATTCAGCGCTCCATGGGCCGGTACGCGCGAACCCTCGCGCTCGTCTCGGCCCGCCGGTAGTCGTGGAACCGCCGGTCGTACTCGAACGAGAACGGGCCGGAGGCGAGTGACATCCCCACCTGCGCCTCGATGCGCACCGGCAGCCAGACGCCGTTCACCGGCTGCCCCATGGTCATCGACGCCCACACCTTGTCCACGCGCACCAGCCATCGGCCGGGCACGAATCCGAAGTCCACGTTCTCGAACACGTACTTCACGATCTGCAGCGCCTCGGGATCCACCCACAACGTGACGAGCGCCACCTTGTTCATCTGGCGCGCCATCCGTGCTTCGTTCCCGCTCGCGCCCTTGTCGCCGGCGAAGAGGCGGGTCGGGTAGTACTCGATGCGAAGCACGCTGCGGCCCTCGAGCGACTCGCGCCCGGCCAGGAAGTAGTTGCCGGGCTCGAACCGGAACTTCAGGAAGTAGGCCTCGGAGAGGAATCGCGGCTCGACGGTCGCCTTGAACAGCGTCGCGACCTCGTCTGACATCCCGTCCGGGACGTCGGGCGATGCCGCCGGTGCGCGGGGCGGTGCCTCGACCTGCTCCGCGGGAGTGGCCGCAGCGTCGGCCGCCTTGCTGCGGGCCCGCTCCTCGCGTCGCCGCTCATGTTCGAGCCACTCCGCCTCCCGGCGCCGCCGTTCGGCCTCGTCGAGGCGTACCCCGTCGGCCTTGATGGGGCTGCGCACGTAGTAGCCGTCCTGCACGAACCACGCGTACTCGCGATCCTGGCCGTACAGCGGCACATGACCGGGCCCGGTCATCACCACGCGCTCGTGCTCGCGGAGCACGTAATCGTGGAAGCGCTTCCAGACCTGCTCGCGCTGCTCGAGCACACGCGCCATCAGGCGATCCAGATCGGACGGAGGCGGATCGGCCGGCGCGGGCCGGGGGACCAGCAGCACCAGCAGGCCGGCGGCGACGAGCAGACGTGGAAAGCGGACGGGTGTCGGCATGCGGGTCTCACGCGCCGAGCAACGTATACGTCGCCCGCTGTCCGTGGGTTGCACGAAGGCGTCCGAACGCATGGGCCACGACGCCTTCGGTCCGCGGGCGGGGCGCCGCTGACGGTGCGCGCCGGACCGCCACGCACCACAGCGCGCCATGCCGCAACGCTGCTTCTCAGGGCGCCGAAGACGACCGCTCGCGGGCCAGGTGGGGTGACGCGCCGGCCATGTGCAGGAACCATCTCGGCACGAGCACGCGCCTCGCGAACCACGGCATGGCGAGCAACCGGCACCCGACCCACGCGCGGATGCGGGCCGCGGGTCCGTCAGCCGCGATGCCGGCTCCGGGCCTGCCCAGGCGCGTCATGAGATCCAACTCGTAGGCCGACAGCCTCTCCTTCGCGAACCCGGGTGCGGCGGCCACGATCGCGCGAGCCGCGGCCAGGCCCGACACGACCGCCGGCAGGATTCCCTCGCCGCTTGCCGGAAACGCAAGCCCCGCCGCATCGCCAGCCAGCAGCACGCCGTCGTCGACCAGGCACGGCGCCGAGCGCACGCGGAGCCGGTACGCGTGGCCCTTCCACCGGCCATCGAACTCCGCCGGCACCCGGCCCTCCAGGCGAAGCCACTCGAAGAAGGACCGCGCCTCGTGGGCCACCTCGCGGCCACCGACGCGGCCGAACCCCACGTTGAGGCAGTCGTCCTTCCGCACGCACCAGCCGTAGCCTCGCAGGTCGCGGCAGAAGTAGAGTTCGGGCACCTCGGGCGCCACCGGACAGGCGCCCGGCGCCTGCAGGCGGACCTCAGCCTCCTGCGCGACAACCGTCGCAGCGTGCCGGGCACCGCCGGCGAATCGCCGCGCCACCGGGCAGAAGTGGCCGCCGGCGCCGACCATCATCGGCGCCTCGACGCCGGCGTCGGTGCGCCACAGGCCACCGGCGCGTTCGAACTGGCCCAGGGGCGTGGCCTCGCGAACCTCGGCCCCGCACCGGCGCAGCAGCCAGGTGTCGAATTCACACCGCCGGATGGCGTAGCTGATCGGGCGTGCGAAGCGCGTGGTCACGCGCGGTCCGCCGATGGCGCCCGTCTCGAAGCCGAAGATCGGCTGCAGCGTCGCGGTGCGCGCGTAGTCGGCGGGATCCAGGCCGAGCGCCTCCGGCACATCGGGCGTGATCCAGCCGGCGCACGGCTTGTCGCGGGGAAAGCCCGCCCGGTCCAGTACGACCACGTCCATTCCGGCGCGCGTCAACTCGCGGGCGCAGGTGGATCCCGCCGGGCCGCCGCCGACGACAAGGACGTCGCAACGCCGCACGGCTCGTTCCTCCCCGTGGCCGGCTTGGCCTCAGGCCACCCTTCCCCAGGCACGCGGTGCCCATCCCTCGCGTGCGAACGTCACCTGGAACAGCTGCAGGTAACCGGCCTCGAACCCGGCGTGCGCTCCCGCGAGGTAGTAGCGCCACATGCGAGTGAACGCGTCGCCGTACCTGGTGGCCGCCTCGCCAGCGATCTCCTCGAAGCGATCGCGCCAGTGCTCCAGCGTCAGCGCGTAGTGCCGGCGCAGGTTCTCCACGTCGAGCACCGAGAGTCCGTGCGGCTCGAGCACGCGGGCCAGCACCTCGCCAAGCGTGGGCAGGTAATAGCCGGGAAAGACGTGGCGGCGGGTCCAGCGGCTGGGGGGCGCCACGGCGGCGCGCCCGATGAAGTGCAGCAGCCCCCGCCCGTGCTCGCGATCCAGGCAGCGATTGATGACGGCGCCCAGCTCGCCATAACGTGCCGCCCCGACGTGTTCGATCATGCCGAGAGACACGAACACGTCACACTGGCCGTCGATGCGGCGCCAGTCGTCCTCGACGATCGTCACGCGATCCCCGAGGTGTCGCGCCCGCGCGCGGGCTTCGAGCACCTGTTCGTGCGACACGTTCCAGGCGCGCACCCGCGCCGCGCAGGTCGCGGCCATGTAGCAGGCCAGCGCGCCCCATCCACAGCCGGCCTCGAACACGCGCACGCCAGGCTCCAGATCGAGCTTCCGGCAGACGCGATCCATCTTCTCGACCTGCGCCGCCTCGAGCGTCGCCTCGGGTGAGGGGAAGCAGGCGCACGTGTAGACGAGCTGGTCGTCGAGCCACAGCCGGTAGAAGTCGTTGCCGAGGTCGTAGTGGTGGCGCGCGTTGCGACGGGCGCCGTCCGTCGATGCGCCGGCCCATCGGCCGAGGGCGGCTCCCAGCCGCGCGGCAGCCGTCGCCGGGCGGCGCGCCAGCGCCCGCGCCGCCTGATCCACCAGCGCGTAGACATCGCCGTCCACCTGGAGGTCGCCACTGGTGAATCCCTCGCCGAACGCCAGATCGGGATCGGCCGCGAGTCGCCAGAGCGTCCGGCGCGAGCCGATGCGCACGGTATGGCGCGATTCGACGCCGGCGCCTTCGCGCGCCGTGCCGTCCCAGAGAACGAGCGTGACGGGAACGCCGCGCACGGCGGAGGCGAGCTGACCGAGGCACCAGCGATCGAGTGCGGTTGCAGGTCGGGCGCGGCGGGCGCCGCGCGGGCCGCCGGCCGTGTCCGGAACGGACTGGCTCGACGGCCAGAAGGAGCGCTGCAGCGGGAATCGCATCGGCCACCTCCGGGAAAAGCGCGCCGGGACGGGTCGAGCCGATCCGGCGCCTGGGCACCGATGCCATCAGGATACTGTCGTTTGCCGTCTCGCTCCAGTGGCGTCGTTTGCGATGCGGGCGCCGGGCTTCATTTTGCCGCTGGTCCCGGCAGGCGGCGACCATCGCGCGGGGCGGGCCAGCGGCGCGCAGCGAGGCATGACGAATCCGCGGACATGCCGATCACGGCCGGCGGCGTTCGATGATCCAGCACGAGTCGTGCGGACGCATCCCGATGTGCGGGTAGTAGCTCCGCGCCTTCGGGGCCGCCAGCAGGATCAGGGACGTGTGCCGGCCCGCGGCCTCGTGCGTGCGGCGGATCAATTCGCGCCCGATGCCCCGGCCCTGGCACGTCACGTCCACGGCCAGATCCGAGAGGTAGGTGCAGTAGCTGTAGTCGGTGATGGCGCGCGACACGCCCACCAGCACCCCCGCCGCGCGCGCGGTCACGACGAGATCGGCGTTCGACAGCATGCCGGCGATGATCTCCGCGTCGTCCACGGGGCGGCGTTCCGCCAGCCCGGACCGGCGCAGCACGTCGATGAACTCGCCGGCCTCGAGACCGGACTCCACCTGATAGACGACCTCGTCGCTCACGGCCAGGGCCTCTCGATCCGGGTGTGCCGTGCCCCACGACGGCAGGCGCTGCCCGGGCACGGTCGGTGCCCGTCGAGTGTAGCGCCAACTCCGACCGGTCTCGCGGGTGGCGGACCACGGCGACCTCCTGCGCCCGCCGGGCTGGAGAGAAGGATAGGATCTCGGACGGCGCGCGAACGCGGGCCGGTCGGGAGCAATCGATGGCACGGGCAGGCGACGCCCTCCGGGCGGCATTGGTGGACTGGACGGCGGCGGCCGGCGCGCCGGAGGAGGCTGGCCACGCGGCCACGGCGCTGCTGGCGGCGGCCGGGGAGGCGCTCGCGTCAGCGCCGGCTCCAGCGGACGCGGAACGGCGCCTGTGGCATGAGTACCTCGGCGTCACCGGCGACGCCGGCTTCCTGGAGCGGCTGCCGGATGCCGCAGCGCGACACCGCTGGGCGGATACGGCCATCGCCGCGATCCGCCGCTCGGACTACTCGCTGCAGACGCTGCTGGCGCAGCGGGTCGCCTCGCACCCCGACCGGGTGCTGTTCAGCGACGATCGCGACCCGCACGCGCCCCGCTGGACCTACGCGCAGGCGGCCTGGTACGTGCGGGCGGTGGCGGCCACGCTGCTCGAGGCCAGGCCCGAACCGCGCGTCGCGATCTTCTCCGACAACAGCGTCGATGCCGCCTGCGTGGATCTCGCCTGCCTGCTCCACGGCGTCATGGTCTCGCCGTTGAACGTGCACTTCGACGCCGAGACGCTCGCCTGGATCTTCGAACGCCTGCAGATTGACGTCGTCGTCACCGACACCCTGGAACGAATGGCCCTGCTCGCCACGGTGCGGGAACGGACGGGACGCGACTTCGCGGTGTTCCGCACGGGCAGCCGGGCCGAAGCCGCCTCGGTCCGCGGATTGACCGCCACCCCGCTGCGCTCGGCCTGCGCCGGCAGCGACCGGTCGGCCGTGGCGGCGCGGCTCGCCGCGCGCGAGGTGAACCTGATGGCGCCGGCCACGGTGATGTTCACCTCCGGCAGCACGGGCCGGCCCAAGGGCGTCGTCTTCAACCTGTTCAACCTCGTCACCAAGCGCTTCGCGCGCGCCGCCGCCCTGCCCTCCGTCGGACACGAGGAGGTGCTGCTCTGCTACCTGCCGCTCTTCCACACCTTCGGGCGCTTTCTCGAACTGCTCGGCACGATCTACTGGGGCGGCACCTACGTGTTCGCCAGCGGCCCGAGTGCGGAGGCACTGGTCGCCGACCTCGCCCGCGTGCGGCCGACCGGCCTCATCAGCGTCCCCGTGCGCTGGGCGCAGCTTCGGGAACAGTGCCTCGGCCGGATGGACGATCTCCCTGCGCCCGCGCAGCAGGCCGTCGCGTTCCGTGAAGTGGTCGGCGACAGGCTGCGGTGGGGGCTGTCGGCTGCCGGCCACCTCGACGCGAGCGTATTCCGCTTCTTCCAGCGCCACGGGGTCGACCTCTGCAGCGGCTTCGGGATGACGGAGGCCACCGGCGGCATCACGATGACGCCGCCCGGCGCCTACGTGGATGGCACCGTGGGCGTGCCCCTGCCCGGCGTGCGCGTCCGCTTCGGCGAGCACGGCGAGTTGCAGTTCTCGGGCGCCTACGCCGCGCGCTACCTCGACGAGGCGGGTCCGGCTGGATCGTTGCCGGTGCTGGATCCCGACGAGGACTACTGGGTGCCGACCGGCGACCTGTTCAGGACCCACCCGAACGGGTACCTGGAAATCGTCGACCGCATCAAGGACATCTACAAGAACAGCCGCGGGCAGACCGTGGCGCCCCAGCGCGTCGAGCAGCGCTTCGCCGCCGTGCCCGGAATCCGCCGCACGTTCCTCGCCGGCGATCACCGCGACTACAACACGCTGCTCATCGTGCTCGACGCCGGCGATCCCGTCGTCGCCTCGCGCACGCCCGAACAGGTGCACGAGTATCTCGGCCAGATCGTGGCGTCGGTGAACGAGGGGCTCGCGCCCAACGAGCGCGTCGTGCGCTTCGCGGTGCTCGATCGCGATTTCTCGCCGGAGCGCGGCGAGCTGACGCCGAAGGGGTCGTTGCGCCGCAGGACCATTGCCGAACACTTCGCCGGGGTGATCGAGACGCTCTACCGCGCCAGCCACGTCGATCTGACGGTTGGCGATCTGCGCGTGAGGATCCCGCGATGGTTCTTCAGGGATCTCGCCGTGCTCGAGGGCGACATCGTGGCGCGCGACGGTGGCCTGGTCAACACGCGGACCGGCGCCCGGCTGCGGGTGGGCCGCGCGGCGGACGGCTTCGTGCGCGTGGGCGACCTGCTCTACGGCGCCGGCGGCGAGATCGTCGATCTCGGCCTGTTCGCCCGCCAGCCGCGCCTGTGGCTGGGCAATCCGGCGCTGGTGGCATTCGCGCCGTGCAAGCCGGGCTGGGAGGCGGCCTCCGGAACGCTGCCGGACCGGGTGCAGCTGCCTCGTCCGGGATCTCCGGTCACGCCGGCGGCCGCTCCGGTGGCTGCTCCGGCCGGTCGGGTCCCGGGCGACGACCGGTTGCGCGAGGCCCACGACCTGCTGTCGGCGGCCGCCTTCGCACCAGAGGCCGACGCCCTGGTCGCCATCGGCCGGCTGAGCGACCTGCTCACCTGCTGCGACGACCGCGTGGCCGCGGTGCTGCGGCGCCGCCTCGGCCTGCTCGCGCGCCGTCCCGAGGAGGAGGTGCGCGCGCTCGCCTATCGCGTCCTGCTGCTGGTCGACGCCGACGACGACCCGGATCACGTCTTCACGCCGTTCATCGATTCCGGCCGGACCTTTCTCACCCCGGTGAGCATCGAGGCGATCGCGCGGGCACGCCCGGGCGAACGCCGGCTGCTGTCGCTGCGCCGGCGGCTCTACACGTACCGCACGCGGCTGGCCTGGCCCGGGCCGCCGGCGCGACGGGCCCAGTTCGCGCACGTCCTCCAGTTGCTGGCCGACTTCGCCCGCCACGATCCCGAGTCGGTGCCGGCGGTGGAGGCCGAACTGGCGACCTGGGCGCTGTTCCGCGAGGAGCCTGCGCTCGCCCGCAGGGCGGCGCGGCAGCTCGACGCGCTCACGGCCTGGGACGAGCGGGCCAGCGGCCCGTCACCGGCGGCCGGGCCCGACGAGGTGCCTGTCGAGAAGGTGATCTTCAACTTCGCGATCCCGTCCGCGCTGCGCGCCCGCCTGCGGCGCGTGCTCTTCGATCGCTCGCTGCTCGCGCGCTCGCTCGCGCGGGCGTTCGGCGAGGACGGGTTCGCGTGGGCGCGCGTGCCCCCGGGCGGCGTGTGGGTCATGCCGGTGCTCTCCCACCCTCCCCTGCTGCTCTTCCGGGTGGCCGTCAACTTCGACGATGGCCGCCATTTCGATCTGCTGCTGGTGACCGGCGAGCCGCTCAGAAGGCGGAAGGCCGTCGGCGACACGATGCTGTGGCTCGCGGCCCTCTCCGATCACGCGCTGGGATCGCCTGCGCTGCCGCGGTTCGGCGTCTGGCGTCGCGACCTTGGCGCCGCGACGATCGCCTACGTGAACCAGTTGACGGCCTGGGAACGCATCCGCGACCTCTCGCGCGTGGAGGAGTCACCCGACGGCGAGGTCCGCGAGCGGGCGTGGCGCACGCTCTACGTCCGGGCCATGTCGACCTTCTTCCGCGCGTGGGCGCACAGCGGCTATCGCATCGTGCCGGGCGCGCTGGCGCCGTCCAACGTGGCGGTGCCCGACAGCGACGTCCACGAGGGGACGACGATTCTCTCGCTCGCCGGATGGCGCCCCTACGACGGGCCGGCTTCCTTCGTGGACCAGTTGCACCGCAACTTCTACCGCCAGACCGCGGCCTGCCACCCCCGCAGCCGGGAGAGGCTCCGGATCTCGTGGATCTTCGACGCCTGCGTGGAGGCGGTCGGCTCGGAGACGGCGGCCGGATTCCTCGACACGCTGGCCGGTGAGTGGAAGGCGGACGCGCCGGGGGCCGACGCAGCGCGACTGACGCGCGCGCTCGACGACTACCGCCGCGGCCTCGAGACGCGGCCCTACGTGCCTCTGCCGGTGACCTGCGCGATCCAGCGCTTCGGCGACTGGGAGAGGGCGAACCCGTCGGCCAGCCGCGAGGCGCGAGAGGAGGCAGTGCTCCAGATGCTGCACCTCTACCGGCTCGACCGCTTCCACGACGCCTTCCGCTTCCACCTCTACCGGCACACTTACTTCGCGCGGGCCCGCGCGGAGGTGGGCGAGGCGTTCGATCGCCACGTGGCCGGCTGGCTGGGCCGTCACCCCGATCGTCACGGCTCCCTCGAGGATCTCTCCGTGCTCCAGCACCTGCTCGTGGATTCGCGCGATCGCGGCGTCTTCAGCCGGATGGTGTTTCCGCGCGCCTCGCGGGCGCAGGGCATGGAGATCCTCGAACTCGGCCGGCCCGACGATCGGCGCGTGCTGGTCCGCTCCCACATCGCCGACGATGCCGGCACGCCCTACGAGGTGCGGACGCCCGTGACACCGGTGGAGGTGGGCCGTCTGTACCAGCTCGTCCTCGAAGCCGACTTCCCGAAACGCATCACGGCCGCGGACCGGCACCTCGCCATCGTCGATCGGCAGGATCGGGTCGTCGGCGGCCTGCTCTACCAGTGGCACGACGCGCGGACGGTTCACGTCGACGCGATCGCCGTGTCGGCTGGCCTGCGCGCTCGCGGGCTGGGCGGACGCCTGATCGAGGACTTCTGCGTGCGGATGGCTTCCGAGGGCGTGCGCTGCGTGAAGACCAGCTACTTCCTCAGCCGGCTCTTCACCGCGCACGGCTTCCACGTGGACCAGCGGCGGGGCGGGCTGGTGCGATTCCTCGAGGCGCCGGCCGGCGACGGCGCGGCCGGCGACAGCGGGCTCTGGTAGGAGCGCGACCGGCCCGCGCGATGTCGTGTCGTACAAGGCGCGGGCCCGGCGGGCTGATGCCCGCCGGGCCCGGGTGCTCCACGAAGCGGCGGAGGGCCGCCGAGCCCCCCGACGCCCGTCCGTGAGGCTAGCAGTCCGTGGTGGAAGTGCCGCGTCGCACCGAGACGGGCGCGGCGCCCGGCTGGCCAGGCGCGACGACCGAGAATACGGCCAGTATTTGACGGAGGAGCAACGCCGCCAGCCGGGATGCCCCGCCCGTCGAATGCCGCGCCACTTTCGCCACGGGCTGCTAGGCCACCGGCGTCTTGTCCTGGCTCCGGTTCTTGAGGCCGATGAGCTGCATCGGTGCCTCGGCTGGCACCTCTTCCTTCAGCACGTGCTGCCGGTAGAGGCGCGCCATCCGTTCGTGCTCGGCCCGCTTCTTCATCTCCTCGCGGGCGCGCAGCTTCTCCTCGCGCGCCGTCTTGGCGATGCCCTTGTCCTCGAGGTCGGTCTGCCGGCCGGCGGCCACCGCCTCGGGATCCAGCACCAGCGTGTGCTCGGTGGAGTCGAGGTTCACCTTCTTGCCGCCCGCGAAGATTTCGTGGCGGCCGTGCTCCTCGTACCACTTCGTCAGCGTGGCGGTCATGTGCATCTTCTCGATGATGTTCCGCCAGCCGATGCCGGTGTTGTAGGCACAGAAGGAGATCTCGCCCTCCTGCGTCGCGTAGGGGATGATGCAGCGCTCGGTGCGCCGGAAGTCGTAGTTGAACAGATCCTGGAACCACATGCCGGCGATGAACAGGAAGTTCCAGCGATCGGCGCGGCGCTTGTCGATGTCGCTGCGCGTGCGGTCGCCGCTCACCTTGCCGTAGTCGCGCTTGGTCGCGCCGAACGTCTTGTCGAACTTCTTCATCAGGTCGATCAGCCTGAAGTGCGTCGGCGCCTTGAACGGATCGTAGTTGCGCATCATCGCCAGCGCCATGCCGACGATCGACAGCCGCTTGCCGCGGGCCGCGTCGTTGACGGCGGCCACGTCCTTCGCCAGCCGGGGCCCGTTGAGGAACGCGGAGACCGGCACCGCCTCCTTCGTTTCCTTGTCGATCATCACGGCCATGCCGGCGCCGCAGTTCGGGTGGCAGCCGCAGTTGATCTGGCCGAACTCACGGCCGGCGGGCCCGTGCACGAGGTCGGCCCAGTCGGTGAACGTGCCGAGGAAGGAGATCGGGAACCAGTCGCGTACTGGCTCGCCGAGCCCGGTCTGCCTCTTCACGTCGTGGGCGAGGTGGCTCATCGTGTAGCGCTGCGCCGCGCGCCGCTCGTCCGTAATCTCCTCGTCGCGGCCGGTGAAGGACACGGGCTGGAAGGACAGGAAGCTGATCTTCGTCGGGTTGTCGAGCGCGAACTGGACGATGCGGCCCACCTGCTCGTTGTTGACGCCGTTGACGATCGTGATGACCGGCACGATGTCGACGCCGCTGGCCCACAGGTTCTCGATGGCGCGCAGCTTCACGTCGAACAGGTTGCCCACCAGGCGGTGGCTGTTGGCCGCGTTGCCGATGCCGTCGAACTGGAGGTAGACGTATCGCAGGCCCGCCTCGGCGGCCGCCCGCGCGAACTCGGGGCTCTTGGCGAACTCGATGCCGTTGGTGGCCGCCTGCACCGAGTTGTAGCCCACCTTGCGGGCGTAGCGCACGGCGTCGAGGAAGTAGGGCGAGAGCGTCGGCTCTCCGCCCGAGAACTGCACCGAAAGCTGCCGTCGCGGCTTCACCGTGATGGCGTTGTCGAGCAGCGTGGTGATGTCCTCCCAGGTGAGCTCGTGGACGAACCCCACCTGGTTGGCGTCCATGAAGCACGGGTCGCACATCATGTTGCAGCGGTTGGTGAGATCGATGGTCAACACCGCGCCGCGACCGTACTTGATGGTGCTGCTGCCGTGATTGTGCAGGTGCTCGTCGTTGTGGGCGGCGATGTCACTGCCCGGGTACACCTCCTCGAGGTGCCGGAAGAAGGCCGGATCGATCGCCATCACGTCCTCGAAGTGGCCGTGGACGGGACAATCCTTCACCATCATGATCTTGCCGTCGCGTTCGATGATGGTCGCCTTGATCTCGCCCACCTTCTCGGTGAGGAGGATGCTGACGTCCTGTCTGCCGTCGAGGATGCTCTGGCGCGCCTCGCGCACGCAGGTCGGGCAGAGCGAGTCGGTCTCGCGCGGCCAGCCGAGCGGCGGCTTCACCTTCTGCCATGACTTCAGGAGCGGCTTCTCGGACCAGGTCGGGATGAAGGACTCGTTCTGGTTGACCCGGTTCACCGCGTTGAACACCGTCCATGCGCCCTTGGCGGCGATGGTGAGGCCCTTCTCGACGTACTTGATCGGCTTGTGCATGGGCTCCTCTGACAGGCCCCGGCCCAGCGCGCACCTGCGACAGCGACGACTGGCCGGGGTGTCCGGGCCGATTCTAGGCCCGTCCGGCCTCGAACGGCGCGATCTTCCGACGAACGGGCATCCCGATGGGGTCGAACGGGCTGCCAGCGCCCTCGAACGGGCAACGGGAGACGCCCCCCGGGGAGCCCGGCGCATGCCGGCCAGGGGCGACGGGCGCCAAGGGCATCTGCCGCCTGGGTGTCGCACGCCGCGACCAGCGCGCCGCTCCTGATAGAATCCTGTCTCCTTCGCGGCCCTGACAGATGCTGCGCATTCGTTCGATCACCAAGCGCTACGGCGACATCGTCGCCGTCGACTCTCTGTCGCTCGAGGTCCACAGGGGCGAGATCTTCGGCCTGCTCGGCCCCAACGGGGCCGGCAAGAGCACCACCGTCCACCTGGCCGTCGGCCTGCTCGCGCCCGACGAGGGCACGGTGGACATCGGCGGCCGCGGCGCGCCCCGCAACCCGGACGTGCGGCGGCTGATCGGCGTCGCGCCGCAGGCGCTGTCGCTCTACGACGAACTGACTGGCGAGGAGAACCTCGTTTTCCTCGCGCGGGTCTACGGCCTGGGCGCCGCCCGCGCACGCGATCGCACCAGATGGGCGCTCGAGATCGCCGGCCTCACCGACCGGCGCCGCGATCGCGTCGCCACCTACTCGGGCGGCATGAAGCGACGGCTGAACCTCGCCGCCGCGCTCGTCCACGAGCCCTCGCTCCTGCTGCTGGACGAACCCACGGTCGGCGTCGACCCCCAGTCGCGAAACGCCATCTTCGAGCGCATCGAGACGCTGCGTGCCGGCGGCTGCACGATCGTCTACACCACACACTACATGGAGGAGGCCGCCAGGCTGTGCGACCGCGTGGGCATCGTCGACCACGGGCGCCTGCTGGCGCTCGACACCGTGGACGGCCTCGTCGCCGCGCACGGTGGCGAGCCCGTTCTGGTGGTGCGGGGGGAGCGCGGCGAGCAGCGCATCCCCACGCGCGACCCGCTCGCAACGCTCACGCGCCTCGCCGCCGAGGCGCGTGTGGACGACTTCCGCGTGGAGCGCGCGAACCTCGAACAGGTGTTCCTGCGCCTCACGGGCCGCTCGCTGCGGGACTGACGCCATGCGCCCCATCCTCGCGCTCGCCGCCAAGGATCTCCGGCTGATGAGCCGCAACCGCGCGCACCTGTTCTTCGCGTTCGGCTGGCCGCTGGTCGTCGCCGTCTTCTTCGGCCTGCTGTTCGGCGGCCCACGCGAGAGCGCCGCCACGCTGAAGGTGGCCCTGGTCGACGAGGATGGGACCGAAGCGTCACAGGCCTTCGCCGATCGCCTCGCGAAGACCGATGGCCTCACCCTCTCGCCGATGGCGCGCGCCGACGCGCTCACCGCGGTGCGGCGCGGGACGCTGACCGGCGCGGTGATCGTCACGCACGGATTCGGCGAGGCATCGGCGCGCCCGTTCTTCGGCGTCCCGGCCGAGATCTCGCTCGCCATGGATCCCAGCCGCCGCGCCGAGGCGGCCATGCTCGAGGGCATCGTCACCGGCGCCGGCATGCAGGGCATGGAGCGCCTGTTCACCGACACCAGTTACTCGAAGACGATCATCGACGACGCCCTGCGCGACCTGTCGACGTCGCAGGATCGCGTCGAGGGGCGCGACCAGTTGGCGCGGTTCCTCGGCGAGCTTCGCAGCTTCGTCGACTCGCCGGCCGCTCGCCCGCGGGCCGGCTCGTCAACGACTGGCGACAGCGCCTGGAAGCCCGTCGTCGTCACGAAGACCGAGGTCGCCACCGAGCGCCACGGCCCGCGCAACGCGTTCATGGTCACGTTTCCCCAGGGCGTGCTGTGGGGCGTGATCGGGTGCGCCTTCGGCTTCGCGCTGAGCCTGGTCATCGAGCGCACCCGCGGCACGCTCACCCGCCTGCAGATGTCGCCGCTCGCGCGCGCGCACGTGCTGGCCGGCAAGGCGCTCGCCTGCTTCCTCACGATCCTGGCCGTCCAAGCGCTGCTCTTCCTCGTCGCGCGCGCCGCCCTCGGCGTCGTCCCCGACTCGTGGCCACTGCTTGCGCTGGGCAGCGTGTGCCTGGCCATCGCCTTCGTCGGCCTGATGATGGTGATCTCGGTGCTGGGCCGGACCGAGCAGACCGTCGGCGGAACGGCGTGGGCCCTGCTCCTGCCGCTCTCGATGCTGGGCGGCGGCATGATCCCGCTCTTCGCCATGCCCTCGTGGATGCTCCCGCTCAGCAACGTGAGCCCGGTGAAGTGGGGCATCCTGGCGCTGGAGGGCGCGCTCTGGCGTGGTTTCTCCCCCGCCGAGATGCTGGCCCCCTGCGCGATCCTGGTCGCCGTGGGCGTCGCGGGCTTCGCGATTGGCGCCAGGGTCTTCAGCCGGACGTAGCGATTATCGCAGCCTGATGGCGACGGCGTTGCTGCCGGCCGACCACCAGACGCCGCCCGTGCTGGTGTACATGGCGCGCTCGACGACCAGTTCCACCGGCGAGTCGCCGACGCTCTCGATCAGGGCGCCAAAGCGCCGTCCGGCGGCTTCGGGGAAGTCGGTCGCAACCGGCACGGTCTTGCGGCTGGTGGCCTCGAGCCCGAACTCGCGCTCCGCGCTCGTTCCGTCCTCGAACAGCAGCGTCACGCGGGCCTTGCCTTTCCTGTCCGACGTGTTGGCGATGAGCACGTAGGTGTCGGTGGCGGCCGACTGCTCGCCCTCGGCCAGCGCCCACAGCGTGCCGGTCTCGGTGACGCCGGCCGAGTTGTGCGCCTCGTACCACTCCGTCACCCCGCCGGGCCACCACATCGCGCGCTCCACCACGACCGGCACACCGTTGGCCGAGGTGACCAGCGTCGACACCTGAACATCGGCCAGCGCGAAGTCACCGCTCCCGTCGGCGGAGAAGTCCTCCCAGTCCACCCAGATGGTTCGCCGGCTGTTGGGCTCCACGGTGTACGGCTTCTGCACCGTCGTGCCATCCGACAACAGGTAGTTGACGTCCAGTCTGGCCGGCACGTCGTTCGGGTTCGCGATGAGCACGAACAGATCGAATACCGGTCCCGTGGCGCCCTCCGCCAGGAACCACGTCGTGGCCGGCGCCGTAACGCCGGCGCTCTCGTGGCCGGCATTGAAGAATCGGCCCTGGCTCGACAGTTACATCGCGCGCTCAGCGATGATCGGCGTGTGGTCGAGGCTGGTGATCACCGCGCTGACGTCGGTGTTGTCCAGCGCGAAGTCACCGCTCTTGTCAGGAGAGAAGTCCTCCCGGTCGACCCATACAGTGCGCCGCGAGCGCGGCAGCCGCGTGTAGTCCTTCTCCAGCGGCGGCTGTCCGCCGGGACGCAGGTAGCGGATGCGAACCTCCGTCTTGGACGAAGCCGGGTTCTGCAGCAGGTAGAAGAGGTCGAACCCGCTGTGGGTGGCGCCTTCGGCGAGGTACCAGGTCTCGGCCGGGGCGCGCAGCGCCGTCTCGGCATGGCTGCCGTACCCGCTGCGATCCCACGTCATCGTCCGGTCGAGGATCACCTCCTGATCCGACTCCAGGACGGTGGAGAACTCCGCGTCGGCCATCCCCGCCACGTCCGCGCCCACGTCCACCGTACGACGCGTCCGTGGCGGCACCGACACGTAGTGAGTACGAATGATCTCCTGGTCAAGCGACAGGAACCGCAGCAGCACGTTGGCAGGGGTGGCGCCGGGGTTGAGGATGGCCAGCCGCGTGTCGAACAACGCC
>JBDIBB010000068.1:0-22758 GCA_039812685.1 Vicinamibacteraceae bacterium | reverse complement strand
TCGCGCATCGTCAGGTGGGCGAAGCACGGCTCGCCCTTGAAGCGCTCCACCACCTGCACCAGGCCGTTGGACAGCGCGTCGATCTCCGCCCGGTCGATCTGGTCGGGATCGCCCGTCAGCACGACGCGCGCGCCCTCGCCCGCGCGCGTGAGCACCAGCTTCATGTCCTCCTGCGTCAGGTTCTGCCCGTCGTCGACGATGATCGCGGCGTCGTGGATCGAACGCCCGCGCAGGTAGTTGATGGGCGCGATCTCGAGGACGCGGTTCGCCAGCAGGTCCTCCACCGAGGGGTGCGCCCCCGGCGGCTCGCGGCGTTCCGCGTGCTGATCGACTATCTGGTTGGTGAACCGGCTCGTCCCGTGAAGCCGCCGCACGATGAGATCGAGGTTGTCGAGGATCGGCTTCGCCCAGGGCGCCATCTTGTCGCCGATGTCGCCGGGCAGGAACCCCAGTTGCCGGCCCGCCTCCGCGTTGAGCCGGTACACCTCGATCTTGGACACCTTGCCGCTGCGATAGAGCTCGTAGGCCGAGAGCAGCGCCATCAGCGTCTTGCCCGTGCCCGCAATCCCCACCAGGCTCACCACCAGCGACTGGTCGTCGAGGATCAGCTCGCGGGCGCACGCCTGTTCGGGGTTGCAGGGCCCGAAACGCTCGCCGAACTTCGTGGGCACCCGCCGCAGGTAGCCGGCCTCACCCTGTCGCTTGAAGATGCCCCAGGCGCTCTTGCCGTTGCCGCGCACGTGCAGTTCGCAGCACTGGTTGGCACGCAACCCGCTCACGTCGATGAACGCCGCGAAGGCGTCAGCCGGCAGCCGCTGCTCGTGGTGCAGCGTCGTGAGCAGGTCGGCGTGCTCGGCCGGCAGTTCGATGCGGGCCCGGCCCGAGTAGAACTTCTCGGGCGAGGCCACCGGCCGGTCGCTGTAGTAGTCCTCGGCCATCACGCCGCGCGCCCGGGCCTTGCACCGCATGGCGGCATCGCGCGTCACCAGCACCACGATCCGGTCAGGATGTGCCGCCCGGTACGCGCTCGCCAGCAGGATGATGGCGTCGTCGGCGTAGGCCGGGTTGAAGCCGGGCCACGCCCGCGACAGGTCCAGTTCGCCGCCGTGGAACTCCAGCGTGCCGCCGTTGAGCGGGATGCCGTGCTGCAACTGCTCGAGCGAAGCCTCGCCCTGCACCTGATCGAGGAACCGGATGGTGTTTCTCGCCGTGTAACCTACGCCGTTGGTGTCGGTGCGCCGCCGATCGAGTTCCTGCAGCACGGGAAACGGCAGCAGGACGGCGTTGTCGGTGGTGAGTCTCTGGATGGCATCGGGGGCCGAGACCAGCACGCTGGTGTCGACGACGTAGACCTTGCGGACCGGGGAATCGCTGTCGGGCAAGTCGACCGCTCCCTCCGCGCACCTGGATCCCAGGGGAACTGCCGGGCCGGTGGCGAGCCGTGGGCGCGATTCTACCAGCTTTCGCGTAGCACGGCTGTCGTAACCACCATATGTCGTGTGTCGTCGCGACAGCCGCCGCTCAGGTGCGGCCGCCGAGCCGGCGCAGCAGGCGCGGCGGCATGAACCACCGGAGGGTGCCGGGGCCCCTGGGCGGCAGGCCGTCGAGTTCGACACAGGCGATGGCGCCCTTCCTGAAATCGAACCCGCGCCGCGCGCCGACGAGCCGGGCCGTCAGGTCTCCGATGCCCGGCATGTGGCCGACCAGCGCCATCGATCGCGCCTGGACGCCACGCGCCAGCCCATCGATCACCTCGGCGGGCGATCCCCCCACGGCCAGCGCGCGCAGGGTCGTGATCCGCGGCCGGCCGGCCAGACCCTCGGCGAGCAGGTCGGCGGTCTGCCGGGCGCGCACGAAGGGGCTCGTCACGATCTCGTCGATCTCGATCGCCGCGGCGGCCAGCCCCGCGACGCACTCGCGAAACCGCTCGATGCCGTGGGCCGTCAGCGGACGCCGGCTGTCGTCGGGGTACTCGGGACCGGGCTCGGCCGCGATGGCGTGCCGCACCAGGTACAGCATCACGGGAGGGCTCACCTGCCTGCCCCCGGCCGTGTGGCGCCGACCTCGCGGCGATCCTGCTGGTTGGCGCTGTGGACGAGCCGGCGGCCCAGCGCGAGCGCGGCGTCGCCGGCCTGGACCAGCCCCGGGCGTGCCCGCAGGTACTTCGCGTGCCGCTCGCGGCACTCGCGATGCCAGTCGCCAGCCAGGCGGGCCGCGCTCACGCGGCGCGGCGACTCCAACTCGGCACAGGCGCGATCGGCGAACGCGGTGAGGATCTCGAGATCGTGGATGCGGCCGAGCAGGTCCTGCTGGGCCTTGAGCGTGCGCTCGATCGGCTCGGTCCGCCGCGAGGGCCACAGGTCGCCGGTGAGTTCCACGGCGTAGCGCAGTTTCTTGCAGGCGATCCGCACCGCGTGCAGCGGTTCGGGCGCGTACAGCATCCCCGTGCGCGCGATCTCGTCCGCCAGCAGGCGCGCGCGCACCTGCAGTCGCTTGCCGAGGGCCCGCCGCCACGACGCGTCGGCGTGTGCCTCGACGGCGCGCAGCCGCCGCCCGATCCGCCCGAGGCGCGACCACATCCGTGCCAGCCGGCACTCGTCGAGACCCTCGGCCATCGCCTCGCGCCGGCCGGCACGCTGGCGTTCCAGCCACGCGCGAACGACCTCCCCCTCGGCACGTTCCTCCGGGTGTGCCGCGACGTGCGTGGCCAGCACGCCGAGCGCCACGTCGAGTTCGCGCACGGGGCCGAGCATGCGGGTCACCAGGCGCACCGGCCGGAGCGCGCGCGCCGCCGCGCGATCGAGGCCGGCGGCGGCCAGGACGGGGAGGGCCTCGCGCAGCCGGCGTGACGCCACGCGCGCCTGATGCACGCCGGCCGGATCGCCGGCCAGCGCGGCCGGCAGGTGACGGCCGAGCGCGGATGCCCGCCTGTCCAGAACGCGTGCCAGCGGCGACTCAGCAGGCATGGTAGGATGCGCGCGCCTCCCGGGAGCGGGCGGCATCCTACCATGCGGCTGGCGGCCATCGACATCGGGACCAACTCGGTCCACGTGATCGTCGTTCGCGTGCGCCCGGATCGATCCTTCGAGATCATCGATCGCGAGAAGGACATGGTGCGCCTCGGCGCGGGCGGCCTCGACGGCAAGGGCCTGACCGACGCCGCCATGGCCGCCGGGCTGCAGGCGCTCAAGAAGTTCAAGCGCCTGGCGGAGAGCCACCACGTCGACGAGATCATCGCCGGCGCCACCTCGGCGACGCGCGAGGCCGGCAACGGCGGCGACTTCCTCGACGCCATCGCGGCGGAAACGGGCATCCGGCCGAGAATCCTCCCGGGGCCCGAAGAGGCACGCCTGATTCACCTCGCCGCCGCCTACGGCACCGACCTCACCGGCAGGCGCGGCGTCGTCGTCGACATCGGCGGCGGCAGCGTGGAGATCACGCTGGGCACCGCCGCCCGGGCGCAACTGGCCCGCAGCTTCAAGATCGGGGTCATCCGCCTCACGGAGCGCTTCGTCAGGAGCGATCCGCTGTCACGGCGCGACGAGCGGCGCCTGGTGGACCGCGTGCGCGCCGAGGTGGGCGCACACGTCGGTCAGATTCGCCGGCGCGGCTTCGATCGCGTGATCGGCACCTCGGGCACCATCCTCAGCCTCGGCGCGCTGGCCGCGCAGCACGCCGGCCTGCCCGCGGCCGACGTGCGCAACCTGCGGGTGTCCGCGCGCGCGTTCCACAGGCTGCGCCGGCACCTGGTCGAACTCGACCTCCAGGCCCGCCTGGCGCTGCCGGGCCTCGACCCGCGCCGCGCCGATCTCGCCGTGGCCGGGGCGGTGCTCTTCGACACCATCCTGCACCTGCTCGGCGCCGACGAATTCTGGCTCTGCGACCTGGCGCTGCGTGAGGGACTGGTCCTCGACTACATCCAGCGCAACGCCGGCCACATCGCGCAGATCGATCGCTACCCGGACGTGCGCCGCCGCAGTGCCGTGGAACTCGCCGAGCGATGCCACTACCAGCCGGCGCACGCCGCGCAGGTCGCCCGGCTTGCGCTGGCGCTGTTCGATCGGACGGCGGCCCTGCACGGGCTCGGCGCGCGCGAACGGGAATGGCTCGACTACGCGGCGCTGCTCCACGACATCGGCACGCACATCAGCCACGAAGGCCACCATCGGCACTCGCAGTACCTGATCGAGCACGGCGACCTGCGCGGCTTCGAGCCCGGGGAGGTCGAGGCCATCGCGCTCATCGCGCGTTACCACCGGACGGGTGCTCCGAAGAAGAGCCACGCGCCGTTCGCCTCGCTGAGCGGCCAGCGCCGCAAGGCGGTGCGCACGCTGTCGGCGCTGCTCGCGGTGGCCGAGGCGCTCGACCGCAGCCATGCCAGCGTGGTGGCCGATCTCGACGTGCAGGACGCCGGCGGGCACGTCCTCGTGCGCGTGCAGCCTGCCGGCGACGCCGAACTCGAGGTGTGGGACGCGCTACGGCACCTCGCGCCGCTCGAGCGCGTCTTCGCCAAGCCCGTGCGCGTGGAGGTGGTGCGGCACGCCGCGCGAGAGACAGCCCGGCCCGCCCGACGCGCGGGAGCCGACACGACTCGCCGGACGCCGGCGCGACGTCCCCGCAAGCAACCCGCCGGCGGCAGGCAGCCCGCGGCGGGTCGAAAGGGGCCGTGACGTTCGGGCCGCGCGGGCGAACCATCGCCGATCCCGCCAGCTCCCGTGCGTCCACACCGCGCAGGCGTCCTACAATGGCATCCATGTCCACGCCAGGACCGTGCGTCTACTGCCGCCGGCGACCGATCGACCCCGCCTGGCGGCCGTTCTGCAGCGAGCGGTGCCGACTCCTGGATCTCGCGGCGTGGGTCGACGGCACCTACCGGGTGCCCGGCAGCCCGCTCCCACACGACAAGGCACGCGATCGACAGGACGACGAGGCCTGACCCGCGCGCCCGCGGGGCGACCCGGCCGACCGGTGTCTTCCGTCACACTCCCGCCCACTCGCATCATGGCCGACACGCTCACCATCACCGACAACCGCACCGGACGAACCTACGAACTGCCGGTGCAGGACGGCGCGATTCGCGCCATCGACCTGCGGCAGATCACGACCGGAGCCGACGACTTCGGTCTGATGACGTACGATCCGGCGTTCACCAACACCGCCTCGTGCCGCAGCGCCATCACCCGCATCGACGGCGATCGCGGCATCCTCGAATACCGGGGTTACCCGATCGAGCAGGTGGCCGAGCACGGCACCTACCTCGAGACCGCGTTTCTCCTGCTGTCGGGGCGTCTGCCCACCCCCGTCGAACTTTCGGAGTGGAACCGCGCCGTGGCCGTCCGGGCGGTGCCGCACGAGAGCGCGAAGCGCCTGATGGAGAGCTTCCGGCACGATGCGCACCCGATGAGCATGCTGGTCGCAGGCGTTGGCGCTCTCTCGACGCTGGATCCCGACGCGCGTCAGGTACGCGACGCGGCGGCGCGCCGGCGCCAGGCGCTGCGGCTGATCGGCTCCGTGCCGACGCTGGCCAGCTGGGCGTTCCGCCATGTCACGGGGCAGGCCTACGTCTATCCGGATCAGGATCTGTCGTTTGCCGGCAACGTCCTCGCCATGATCTTCAGCGTGCCGGGCGCGCGCTTCCAGCCGCACCCGGTGCTCGAGCGGGCCCTCGACGTGCTCTTCGTCCTGCACGCCGACCACGAGCAGAACTGCTCCACCAGCACGATGCGCGGCATCGGCAGCTCGGAGGCCGACGCCTGCTCGGCCATGGCCGGCGCGATCGCGGCCCTCTACGGCCCGCTGCACGGCGGCGCCAACGAGCAGGTGGTGCGCATGCTCCAGGAGATCGGGTCGGTGCGGAACGTGCCGGCGTTCATCCGCGAGGTGAAGGCGGGCGAAGGCCGCAAGCTCATGGGCTTCGGCCATCGCGTCTACAAGTCGTACGACCCGCGGGCGCGGATCGTGAAGCGGACGGCCGACATGGTGTTCGAGGTCACCGGCCGCGATCCGCTGCTCGACGTGGCGCTCGAGCTCGAGCGCATCGCGCTCGAGGACGACTACTTCGTCTCGCGGCGGCTCTACCCGAACGTCGACTTCTACTCGGGCCTCATCTACCGGGCGATGGGGTTCCCGGTGCAGATGTTCCCGGTGCTCTTCGCGATCCCGCGCACCTCGGGGTGGCTGGCGCAATGGGAGGAGATGGCCGGCGATCCGGATCAGAAGATCGCCCGGCCGCGCCAGATCTACACGGGCGCGGCACGACGCGACTACGTGCCGATCGACCGGCGTTGACGGCGGCCGCGGGCCGGTGGCGGCCTGGACGCGCCGCGCTCAGCGACGACCGCGTCCCGTCGTCCGCCGCACGTACCAGATCAGCAGGAGGCCGGCGGCCAGCGTGACGCCCGCCCACCACGTGGAGACGATCCGCGCGTAGGCGATCGCCTCGGCCATCATGTCGTGGAGCACGACGGGCGGCCCCTGGCCGGCGGCGTGCCGCGCCTCGGCCCAGAAGTAGTCGCGCTCGCCGCGCGACACCAGGAGGTCGAAGATCCCGTTCCAGACGGCCAGCGAGAAGAGCAGCACGCCGAGCGCCGCCCAGTGGGGCCGGCGCACCGTCAGGCCCCGAGGTACCGCACCACGAGCGCCGTCACGTCGTCACTCTGCGGCGCGCCTTCGGTGAACTTCCGCACCGCGCCGAGGATCGCCTCGAGCATGCCGGCCGGCGACTGCTGCAGGTTGCCGCGCACGACCTCGATGAGCCGCGGGTCGCCGAACTCCTCGTCCGAGGAGCTGCGCGCCTCGGAGACGCCGTCCGAGTAGACGATCACCCACTCGCCGCGGGCCAGCCTCACGGATCCCTCCTCGAAGGGAGCGCCGTCGAACAGGCCGACGATCGGGCCGCCGGTCTCGAGCCGGCGGACGCCGGTCTCGCCCACCACCATCGGCGGATTGTGGCCGGCATTGCAGTAGGTGAGCGTGCCGTCGTGCCCGAGCAGGGCGTAGAACACGGTGACGAAGCGCGCGTCGATGGCGCGGCGGATCAGCGCGTCGTTGACCTGCGACACGCTGCGCGCCGGCCCCTGCGGTGCGGTCGTCTGCGCGGCGAAGATGCCCTGCACCAGCGCGCTCAGCAGCGCCGCCGGCGGCCCCTTGCCCGCCACGTCGCCCAGCGCGAAGCCCAGGCTGCCGTCTCCGCGCTGGAGGTAATCGAAGAAGTCGCCGCCAATCGAGCGGCACGGCAGCGACGAGGCGGCGGCCTCGAAATACGACCCCGCCTGCGCCGCGCGCGGCATCAGCGCCTGCTGGATCTCGGCGGCGATCCGCATCTCCTGCTCGAGCCGCGCCTTCTCGAGCGTCTCGCGATAGAGCCGCGCGTTCTCGATCGCCACGGCGGCCTCGGTGGCCAGCGTCTCGAGCGCCGTGCGCGTGGAGCTCGAGAGCACTCCCTTCTCGCGGCTGTCGAGGTACAGCACCCCGATCCGCTCCTCGTCGCTGGCCTCGTCGGCCTTCTCGATGTAGCGCACCAGGCGCAGCGGCACGCAGAGCACGTTCCGGATGCCGAGCGCCACCGTGCCCATGTGCACGTTGGCGAGGTTGCCGTCGAGCAGGTCGGCCACGATGCGCGGACGACCCGACTCGAACACTTCTTCCGGGATCTTGCGGCTGGTTTCGAAGGTGCGTCCCGGCAGCGTGACGCGCCCGCGCGAGCGCGCCAGCTTGAACTCCAGCGTCCCGGCGTCGCCGGCCAGCATGATGAACCCGCGCTCGGCATTGCTGACATCCAGCGCCGAGTCGAGCACCAGCGTCAGCACGTCGTCGAGCACCCGTCCGGAGCCGAGCGCCCGAAGGCCCTCGAGCAGCGCCGCCACGTGCCGCAGGTCGCCGATGGCCGTCGCTGTCGGAGACGATTCGGCCGCGCCCGGCGGATCGTCGGCGAGGAACACCAGGTCGGCGCCGCCGCCCCGGCCCAGGCGGATCCGGTCGCCGTTGGCGAGATCGCGCTCGGTGATCGCCTCGCCGTTCACGAAGCTGCCGTACCGTGAACCGCGGTCGCGGATGGTGAAGCGCCCGCCCTCGAACCGGATTTCGGCGTGATCGCGCGACACCTCGGAGCCGGCGAGCCGAAGGTCGTTGGTGTCACGACGGCCGATGGCAAACGTGGTCTTGTCGATCGTGACGATGCGCTGGCCGAACGCGTCGGTCACTTCGAGCCGTGCTTCTGACATGGGTTCCGCGGGTCGCCCGAGAACGGTAGTCTACACCGAAGGGTGCGGGCGGCGGTCAGCGCGCGCGCCAGCGCTGCCAGATCCGCAGCGCGAGCACGAGCGCCGCCAGCCCCGCCACCGAGTAGGCCACGGGCGCCGGCACCTGACCGCCGCCCACCTGGCCCAGGTAGAGCGCGGCCAGCACCAGGGCGGCCAGCGCCAGCACGGGTGTCAGGCGGCCGGCCAGGCCGCCGCCGGCAGCCGGCAGCGGCGCCGGCTGGCGCCGGGCCTCGGTCGTCGCCGTGCCACAGCGATAACAGATCAACGCCTTGTCGGCGATTTCGGTGCCGCAATTCCTGCAAGTCATCGTGGTCGGGCCGCTCCCCCACGGCGGCGCGGGCCACCGCCGAAGCTGCGTCAGTCTACAGCGGTTCTCCTGATGGCGGCCTCCAGCGGCTCGCGCGTCCCGCCTCCGCGTCACCCCGGGCGGCCAGCCTATACTGGGCCGCCAATGATCCCTCTTCGCGACGTCATTCCCTCGCGCACGCGGCCGGTCGTCACCATCGCGCTCATCGCCGCCAACGCCGCGGTGTTCCTGCTCCAGCAGTCGCTGTCACCGGCCGGATTCGAGCGGTTCATCCTCACGTGGGGGCTCGTACCGGCCCAGTTCTCCGTCCACACCGTCTTCACGTCGATGTTCCTGCACGGCGGCTGGATGCACGTCGTCGGCAACATGCTCTACCTGTGGATCTTCGGTGACAACGTCGAGGATCGCCTGGGTCACGGCCGCTTCCTGGCGTTCTACCTCCTGTGCGGCACGGCGGCGGCGCTGCTGCAGGTGGCCTTCAGCCCTGGAGCCCGGATGCCGATGATCGGCGCCAGCGGCGCCATCGCCGGTGTGCTGGGCGCCTACCTCGTGATGTTCCCGCGGTCGCGCATCCTGACGCTGGTGCCAATCTTCGTCTTCGTCCAGATCGTCGAAATCCCCGCGATCTTCTTCCTCGGGATCTGGTTCCTGCTCCAGTTGCTGAGCGGCGTGGGCAGTCTCGGGCAGCCGGCCGACGTCGGCGGGGTGGCCTTCTGGGCGCACGCCGGGGGGTTCGTGGCGGGCCTGCTCCTCGTGGCGCCCTTCAGGCGTCCCGAACGTCATCGCGTCGAGTGGTGGGACCCGAGGCCATGAGCCGGCCAGCGCCGGCGCGCCTCAGGATTGCCGGATGTCGCGCGAGAGGCGCGCGATGTCCACCAGTAGCCGTTCCAGTTCGCGCGCGTAGTCGTCGGCCGGCATGAACGACTGCTTGCGTTTCAGCTCGTCGAGATCGGCCAGCAGGCGCGCGCGGCGCGCGAGCAGTTCCGAGATCGCCGGGCTGGCCGTCCGCTCCACCTCCGGACCGGCGTCGAGGAACAGCCGGCTCGCCAGGGCGCCGTCGGGCCCCGCCTCGCCCGCCTCCTTGCCGATCCCGTCGCCGGTGTCGTCGAGCAGCGCACGCTCGGTGGCCAGTTGCCCGCGCTGCTCGTAGTAGCGCCGCACGCGGGCGCTGGCATACGCAAACGCCTCCCAGATCGACACGCGCCGGTCCTTGTCGAGATCGGCCTCGCCACTGGTGAACGCCGCCGTGAAGTACTCCGCAAACACGGTGTCGTAGCGCTGGGCGGGCGTGGCGGCGGCGGTGATCACCACGCGGCGGGGCCCGGCGAGCCGTGTCAGGAACGGCGCGCTCGCCGACGCCGTGTTCACGACGACCACCTGCGCGCGGATCGGCTGCAGCAACGCGGCCCACTCGGCGGCTTCGAGATCGGGCCCGACCAGGTTGAACTTCGCGTCGGCGCCATCGAAGGAGCCGTGCCCGATCAACACGAGACACACCAGACCGTCGGCCGGCACCCGCGCCAGCCGCTCCAGGGCCGATCGGACGTGCTCGCGCGTGGCGCTGGCCGCCGGGTCGCCGCCCTCGCCCGACAGGATCACCAGGTTCTCCGGGGGAATGGCGAGCGGGCCGCGAGCCGCCTCGGTCAGTTGCTGGACCCACGCGCGCTGCCGGGCGGCGTGCTCCGGACTGCCAGGCACGCCCCACACGACGAGCAGGTGGCGTGGGCCGGCGTGGGCCGTGGCGATCGAGGCCAGGGCGCACAATCCCCCCACCAGCCAGCATCGTAGCGACGACCGCGCGAAACCCGCCATCACCGCAGCCCCCAGCGCCGTCGCAGCATCCACTCCGTGCCGAGCAGCGCGACGATCGTCGCCCACACCCACGGCGACTGCCACAGGTCGCGCTGGGCCATCTCGGCCTGCGCGCCCCTCGGCGTGTCGATCCAGGCAGCCACGTCCACGACCTCACCAGCCACCGCCGCGTGGCCGCCGGTCAGCCCGGCCAGCTGGCGCAGCGGCGCTTCGTCGCGGCGCGGGTCGACGAACTCGTCGTCGATGCCGCCCACCAGCGCGAAAGCCTCGCTGCTGCCGAGCACGGTCGCGCCCCGCCGTGCCTCGGCCGTCACCCTGTGCACGCCCGACTCGGCTGCGTCCAGCACGCCCGCGAACGTCCCGCCCTGCGCCGTGCGGTCCATCGGCAGGTCGATGACGTGGCCCGAGGGCGACGACACCTGCACGCGCACCCGGGCGTCGCCCACCGCGGCATACGATGCGTCACGGACGTTCACGGTGATGCCCAGCCGCCGGCCGCCGCCACGATCCAGACTCACCGCCACGGGCGGAAACGCATCGGCGGCGACCCAGCGCGCCGCCTGTCGCCAGAACGTGTCGTAGGTGGGGCTGCCGGTCGGCAGCATCATCTTCCAGCGCCAGCTCGCCTCGCCGCCGAACAGCAACACACGCCCGCGGCCGAAGCGCTGCACCGCGACGAGCGGGCGCGGCACCCCGCCGGGCGAAGTGGTGGTGGCCAGCAGCGTGGCGCCGGGTCGTGCCGGGCCCAGCGCGGCCGTGGCCGCCAGCGCGGGCGCCGCCTCCCAGGCTCGCTGCGTGTCGGCTGCCGTCAGGCCGAGCCGCATCACGGGATGGCCGGCGCCCTCGTCGGTGAGCGAAACGCGAAACGGTTCACGCGCGCCCCGCGTGACGCGTGCCAGCCCGCCGGCGTGATCGGTCAGCTCCACGGGCATCAACGCCTGCAGCGGCGTCGCCGGCACGCCCGCGGGCTCGAAACTGCGCGCCCCGAGCACGATCAGCCCTCCCCCGCGCCCGCCCACGAAGTCGGCCAGTTGCGCGGCCGCCACAGGCGGCAGCCCCGCCGCTTCGACGTTGACCAGCAGCACGGCATCGTAGGCGAACAGCGCCTCGCGGCTGACCGGAAAGCCTGCCGCCAGCGCCTCCGCACGCCCGCTCGCCGCCTGCACGTAATAGGTCGGTTGTCCGCGCTCGTTCTCGCCCTTGCGAACGATGGCGTCGACGACCATGCCGGGATCCTCGTCGAGGGAGCGCTTGAGGAAGCCGGGCTCGTACCCAGGTGCCCCCTCGACGAGCAGAATCCGGCGCGGCGCGTCGGCCGGCGGCGCCAGCACGCTCTGACGGTTGTTGGCCAGGGTCCATTCGCCCTCGGCGGCCGCCGCCTCCACGGTGTAGACCGTGGCCGTGTCGCGCGCGGGCGCGACAGTGAAACTCACCCGCTGCGGCGCGTCATCGTGGGACGGCGTCACCCTGCGTGCATCGATGGCCCGCCCGTTCTGGAGCAGGCTCACGTCGAAGGCGCCGGCCGCTTCACCCCTTGACCGGACGAGGGAGGACACCTCCACCAGTGACGCCTGCACCCGGGCATCGCCAATGGTGGTGCCGAAGACCTCACGGTCGTGATCCACGCGCGGCGCCCCGACGGCAATCACGTGCACGGGCACCGCGCCCGCGGGCGAGGGATCGAGCGTCACGGCACCATCGGAGATCACCACGATGCCCGGCACGCGCCGGTCCTGCGTCCGATCGCGCAGGTCGGCAAGCGCTTCGCCGAGGCGCGAGGCACGTGCCGCGGGCAACGGGACGACGTCGGCCTCCAGCGGGGCCAGGTGTTCGCCGAAGGTGAACACCTGCGGGACGAAACGCGGCTGCAACGCGGCGACGATGCGTGATCGCGCGAGGTCGAGGGCGAGGTCCAACCGCGAGCGCGCGCCGCCGTCGGTCATCGACATGCTCGCGGAGGCATCCACCAGGATCGGCACCAGCCCACCTGTCTGCGGCCGCGGCTCCACGCGCACCGGGCGCAGGAGCACCGCGACCAGCAGGAGCAGCGTCGCCGCACGCAGGGCGATCAGCGGCAGCCGCTCGCGCGGGGCGATGAGCGCGCCTGCGCGCCGATACGCGAGCCAGGCCAGGCCGGCGCACGTGCACACGACGGCTAGCCACGCCCACGCCGGCAGGGGGGTCGCGAAAATCATGGGCGTGGCGTCCGGGCGGAGATGGCCTTGAAGTACTCGGCCACGTCGCGACGCCATGCCTCGCCCGGACGATCGTCTGCGCCCGCGTCGAGACGATCTCGCGCCTCGCGCTCGGCCAGCCGTGTGGCCAGTTGCGTTTCATGGCGCTCGATGGCGAGCGCGATCTGCTGCCTCAGCACGTCCCACCGTGCGAAGTCCTGCTTCCACGCCTCGGTGCCCGGCGCCGACCGGCTCGGTGTCCATCCCTCGAGCGAGGACACGGCGCGCGCGAGATCGCGGTCGCCGCGGCGCAACGCGTCCATCACGTCCTGCTGCCGGCGCAACTCCCTCACCAGACCATCACGCAGGCCCGCGACCGAGCCGTCACCGCCGCCCGAGGCTCCCTGTCCTTCCTGCCCCGAGGGATCGCGGCCACGCGAGGCCTGATCGCCGGGGGCACCGGTGTTCGCGCCGGCCGAGGCCCGATCGCCAGTCGATCCCGGCGTCTGCCGGTTGTCGCCGCCGCGCCGCGCGGCGGCCTGTCCGGGCTGCGTGCCCGCCTCTCCAGGCTGCGTGCCGGCCTGCCGCTCCAGTTCGGCGAGCCGCTCGCGAAGGGCGCGCGTCCGCGCCAGCGCGTCAGCCAGCCGCTGCGCCTCGCCATCCTGGCCGGACGCGTCGGCGAGCCGGTCGGCGAGGCGTTCGAGCGACTCGGCGGCCGAACGTGCCGAGGCCGCGGCGTCGCGGGCTGCCTGGCCGGCATCGCGCTGGCCGGCGGCACCCTGGTGCGCCGCATCGGCTCCCTGCCGCAGGCGCTGGCCGACGCGCGCGGAGGCCAGTTCGCGCGCGGCGCGGCGCATCGCGTCACCCGCCGCGCCGCTGGACTCACGTCCCGCCATCTCACGCACGCCGCGCTCCAGCGCCTCGGCGCGTTCTCCCAGTCGTGCCTGCTGCTCTCCGACCCGCTCCAACGACTCGGCATCGGACGAGGATCCGGCGCCGGCGGCCAGCCGCCGGCTGCCCTCGGCCAGTTCGCGCGCCTCGGCCTGCAAGTCGCCAGCGCGGCGCCGCCGTCCGTCAGGCGCGTCGCCGGCCATGGCGCGCTCGGCCGCGCGCAGGCGGTCGAGCGCGCGCGTCGCCCGGAGGCTGGCCGCGTCGGGCGACTCGCGCTGGAGGTCGCCAGCGGCGCCGGCCATCTCCTGTGCCGCCTCGCGCAGGCGCCGCGCATCGTCGTCGACTGGACTGCGCGAACCCGCGCCGTCTGCCTGCCGGGCCTGCTCCCCTGGCGTCGTGCCGCCGGACCGAGACTCCCCGGACTCGCCGCCGGAAGACGTGCGGGAGGAGGCCTGCTGCTGCGAGGCGCCGTCCCGAGGCTGCCCGTCGGCCGATTGATCGTCGCCGCGCTGCTGCATCTGGCGAGCCAACGCCTCAGCCTGCTGCCGCAGCTGTTCCTGCTCGCGCGAGAGACGCTCGAGCCGTCGCTTCACCTCCTCACCCGACAACTGCGCCCGGCGCCGCGCCAGCTCCTGCTGCCGGCGCGCGAGTTCGTCCTGCCGTGCCGCCAGCTCGCGCAGCCGGCGCAGCTGTTCATCCTCGCGTCGTGCCTGGTTCGACGCCGGCGACTGCGCCGGCGAACGCTGCTCGTAATTGGTCTCCTGCTGCCGCTGCAGCTCGCGGTCGAAGAGCGCCGACAGATCCTGGTTGCCGCTCTGGCCGCCACCGCGGCCTCCCCGCGACTGCTGCCGCGCCACCTGCCGGCGGCGCACCTCGGCCTGTGCCCGCAGGATTTCGTTGAGCGCCTCGTTCTCGTGGGGCAGCGCCCTGCCCGTCTCCAGCGCGTCCAGTTCGCGGTGGGCCCGCGTCATCGCTTCCACGGCGCGACTCATCGGGTTCTCGGCCGGCGACGGCGGGGGCGGCGCCTGCTGCGGGCGCGGCTGCGGACCGGGCGGCAGCGGGGGAAGCTGCACGCGCGGCATCGGCACGGCGCGCGGCGCGAGTTGCTGTGCCAGGCGCTCGGCACGGGCCTTCACCTCAGCCTGCGACCGCGCCACCACGCGGATGTCCTGCGCCGACTTGCCCGCTCCGGCACGCCGGTCGAGCCGCCATGTCGCGACGATGATGTCCTTCTGCAGGCGCGCCAGATCGTCGAACGACCCTTCGCCGCCCTCCATGCCGGCCTGCGACGCCGCCGCCTCGAACTCCTCGTTGAACGGGCGGATCTCGAGGAAGAAGATGTCGCTGCGGGTCTCGCTGGGCCGCTTCCCGCGGCCGATGTCGCGCGCCCGGACGTAGTAGGTGACGAAGTCGCCGGGCCGGACGTCGAGATCTTCGACATAGATCGTGTGCCGGCCGGTCACCGACGTGCCGCCGGCGCCGAGCGGCACCACGCGCGGCTCGCCGCCGCGCGGCGCATACACGAGATCCAGCCGCGCGATGCCGAAGTCGTCGTCGGCGCGCGCCTCGATCGTCACCTCCTCGAGGCGCGTCACGCGCGAGTCGCCGCCGGGCCGGATGACGCGCACCTCGGGCGGCCGATCGTCCATCGGCCGGACGAAGTACTCCGTGTCCCCCTCGACGGTGAGCCCCCGCGGATCGGTCAACCGCACCCGGTAGGCATCGTCGCGGCTGACGACGAACTGCCCCTCGAGCAGCCGCTCGGCCTTCGCCTGGAGCGTGACGGGCCCCTGGCCGGCGAGCGCGATCGCCCCGCTGCCGATCGGATCCCGTGTGTGCACCTGCACGGTGACGCGCGTTCCCGCCGGGGCGAAGACGTCTCCGCCGTCCTCTTCGGTGCGCGGGGCGAGCCCGCTGAACGACGGGTAGTCGTAGCGCAGCGCGATGCGCTCGACGCGCGGGCGACGCCTCACCTCGACGTGGAACTCGGGCGACACGAGCCGGCCCGTCACGACGCGATAGAAGAACGGCGTCGTTCCCGCGGGCACCTGGGCGGTCCAGGTACCGCCGGCGCGCGTCAGCGCGGCGACCTCGCGCAGGTGCGGCGCGGCCGATCGCAGCTCCACCGGCGCATCCCACGTGGCGGCGTCAATCCCCTCGATGCGGACGCGCAGCGCCAGCTCGCTGTCCTCCACCACGTCCGCGTCGCCCGGCTCGACGATCAGCCTGATGCTCCCGGGCCACAGCAGGCCCCGGGCCGTCTGCCACGCGCGCGCCAGCGGCGCGCGGCCCACGGTGAGCGCCAGCAGCACCCCGACCACCGCGACACCGGCCAGACCCACGCTGCGCGCCACCACTCGGCGCGGCAGCACGCGATCCAGGTCGAGCGCGGCCATGGCCCGCGCGCCCTCGCTCACGACCAGTCGTTCCATGGTCGTCCACACCGCGGGCGGCGACTCCAGGACCGCCGCGGCGCTCAGCAGGCGCTCCTCGAGTTCCGGGACGTGTTCTTCGGCGTAGCGCGCCACCCGGCGGACAGCAGGGCGATGGCGCCACGGCCACGCGAACGCCGGGAGGGCGCCGAGCGACACGATCGCGCCGGCAACGACCGCCAGGAGCCACGGGACTCCTGTCGCGCCGGTGACCAGGCGCACGGTGGCCACAGCCGCCATCACGGCCAGCGTCGCCAGCGCCCAGCGCTGCGCGACGCGTGACCACGCCAGCAGGAACCACCGGCGTCTGAGCCGGGCAAGCCCTTCGTGCAACGCGCGGGGCGAATCGTCGGGATCAGCAGGTCTCACGACGGACTTCTCGTTTCATGGACGCGCGCCCACGGCGCTCTCCACGAGCACCACGGCGAGCATGGCCGCAACCAGGTACCGCCACCACGACTGCGACGCTTCCTCCGCGGCCGCGCGCACCGCGGCCGGCGCGGCGGCCGCAGGCGCCACCTCGACGGCCGCCTCCACCTCGGCGGTCGTCGCCAGATCGATCGCCGACTCGCGCGGATCCACGTTCACGACGCCGCGGCGGCCATCGGCCAGCACGTGCGCCCCGGGCGCGGGCGCCACGCCGTCGGGAACCGCGCCGACGAGCCACGACATCTCGTCGGCCGGTCGCGCGGCGAGATACCCGACGACATCGTGCAGCCAGGGCACGAAGGTGGGCGACAGCGGCCACTGGTTCCATCGCGCGCCGAGATCGCTGGCGATCACCAGCAGCCGCCCACGTCCGACGCTCCGCTCGACCAGCGCCGGCAAGCCGTTGTCGAAGCGCGCGAGGATCCGATCGCCGGCCGCCGGCCGCAGGCGGACCAGGCCTTCGAAGCGGATGCCGGCGTAGGCACTGGCGCGGTCCGCGTAGGCCGCAAACGCCTGGTGACGGACGTCGATCGGGACGAGCGCCGCCGGCCGCGGCACGCTGTCGGCCTGGGCGATGGCGATGCCGTCGCCTTCGCCGGGAATCTGCGACAACACGCCGGCGTCGACGTCGGGGCCGGCGGCGATCAGCAGGCCGGCGCCGCGCTCGACGAGGCCGCGCAGCGTCCGCCGCGCCGCGTCGCCCAGCCCGCGCGTCGACTGCAGCACGAGGACGTCGGGCGGCGTGATCCCGTCGATGGGGGCGGCGAGCTCGCCAGGCGTCATCGTGCGCGTGGTCACGCGCGGCCGGCGCTGCGCACTCACCAGCGCCCGATCGACGTAGAAGGCGTCGCCGGCGTCGCCGGCAATCCACACGAGGGTGGGTCTCGGCTCGTCGAGCACCAGATAGCGCTCGTCGTCGGCGGCCAGCCCACCTCCATCGTCGATTCGCACGGCGGCGATGCCGCGATCCGCGGCGGCCCCCTCGAAACGCACCGGCAGGCTGGCGCCCTCCTCCAGCGTCAGTGGTCGTTGGGCCACGTCGCGCCCATCGATGGCCAGGCGGACCACCGTTGCCCGCGCCTGCAGGCCGTGGTTCGCCACGACGGCCACCAGGTCGCGGTCCTCGCGCGCCAGCGATTCGACGGCCAGATTGAGCTTGGGCGGCGTCACGGCGCGCACGGTGAGCGTCGCCGAGCCCGGCAGAGCGATGGCCGCACGCAGGCCCGTGCGCTGGAGGTCGGACACCAGCACCACCTCGACCGGCTGCCCCCGGGGCAGCTCGGCGACCGGCGCTGCGATCGCACCGTAGCTGGTGGCGCCACTGCCGGGCCGCAGGGCGGCCACCGCCGCCCGCGCGGCGCCGCGATCCACCGAAAGCGGCGAGACGATCCGCGCTCGCTCGTCGAAGCCCGCCACGGCGACGGGCGAGCCGGAAGGGGCGCCATCGATGGCGGCGGCGGCCGCGGCCTGCGCCGCGGCCCATGTCTCGGCGCCGGCCATGCTGAACGACGTATCGATGGCCACCAGGCGCGCGGTGGCACCTGCCGTGGCGGCCGGGCCGGCGAGAAACGGCCGCGCGAAGGCCAGTGCCAGCAGCACCAGGGCGAGGCAGCGCAGCGCGAGCAGCAGCCAGTCGACCGGCCGGCGCTTCCGGCGCAGCTCCACCGGCGCCTCCGGCACGAAGCGTGTCGCCGGGAACTCGATCTGCGGCGCCGTGTGCCGCGCCAGCAGGTGCAGCACGATGGGGACGGCCACGGCCGCCGCGCCGAGCAGGAACCACGGGGAGAGCCACGAGATGCCCATGGCTCAGACCAGCATCCGCCGCCGCGCCGAGAAGTAGCGCAGCAGCGCGAACTCCAGCGGCGTGGAGGTGTCCATCCGACAGTAGTCGACGCCGTGCCGGCGCAACTCGTGCTCGTAGGTCGCGCTGGCCGCCTCGAACTTCCGGAGGTAGGCCTCGCGCACGGCGCGGGGTGAGGTCAGCACCTCTTCTCCCGTCTCGAGATCGCGGAACCGTACGGGCCGGTCGAAGGGGAACGAGCGCTCGGCGGGATCCATCACGTGGAAGACCACCACCTCCATGCCCCGGAACCGCAGGTGGCGCAGCCCCTCGACCACCACGGCCGGATCGTCGATCAGGTCGGAGGCGACCACGACGAGCCCGCGGCGCCTGATGGCCGCGGCCAGCCGCTCGAGCGGCCGCTGCAGCGAGGACCGCGACCCGGGCCGCAGCCGTTCCAGCGCGCCCAGCAGCGTGCGGAGGTGACCGGTCCGCGCGCTGGGCGCGACGTGCTCCACGACGTCGGCGTCGAAGGCCATCAGGCCGACGGCGTCGCGCTGCGCGTGCAGCAGCCACGCGAGCGCGGCGCACAGGCACGTCGCGTAGTGCAGTTTCGTGATGCCCGCCGATCCGTAGTCCATCGACGCGCTCACGTCGAGCAGCAGGTGGCACGGCAGGTTCGTCTCCTGCTCGAACCGCTTCACGTACATGCGGTCGCTGCGGCCGAACAGCTTCCAGTCGATCGCGCGCGGGTCGTCGCCGGGCAGGTATGGCCGGTACTCGGCGAAGTCGACGCTGAGGCCGCGGAACGGGCTCCGGTGCAGCCCCTGCAGGTAGCCCTCGACGACCACGCGCGCCTTCAGCTCGAGCGAGCCCAGCCGCGCGAGCGCGGCGGGATCGAGGAAGCTGCCGGCGCCGGGCGCTGCGGTGGTCATCGCCTCACATCTGGCTGCGGGGCTGCGGCACGAGATCGAGCAGCCGCGACACGACCGTGTCGGCGCTCACCTGCTCCGACTCGGCGTAGAAGTTGGTCACCACGCGATGGCGCAGCGCGGGCAGGGCCATGGCGCGCACGTCGGCCACCGACACGTGATAGCGGCCGTGCATCAGCGCGCGTGCCTTCGCCCCGAGCACGATCGCCTGCGAGGCGCGCAGGCCGGCGCCCCACTTCACGTATTTCTTCACGAAGTCGGCGCTGGCCGGCTGGCCCGGGCGCGTCGCGTCCACCAGGCGCACGGCGTAGCGCGCCACCTCCTCGGCCACCACCACCTGCCGCACCAGCCCCTGGAAGTCGAGGATGTCCCCGCCGCCCAGCACCCGCTGCGCCCGGGCCGGCTCGCCGCCGGTCGTCTGCGTGACCACGCGCACCTCCTCGTCCTCCGGGAGGTAGGTCATGACGAGGTTGAACATGAAGCGGTCGAGCTGCGCCTCGGGCAGCGGATAGGTCCCCTCGAGTTCGATGGGGTTCTGCGTGGCCAGCACGAAGAACGGCGGATCGAGCGGGTAGGTGCGGCCCGCGGCGGTGACGTGACGCTCCTGCATCGCCTCGAGCAGCGCCGCCTGCGTCTTCGGCGGCGTCCGGTTGATCTCGTCGGCGAGCACGATCTGCGCGAACACCGGGCCCTTCACGAAGCGCAGCGACCGCGTCCCGTGCTGTTCGTCGAGGATCTCGGTCCCCGTGATGTCGGACGGCATCAGGTCGGGCGTGAACTGGATCCGCTTGAAGCTCAGATCGATGACGTCGGCGAGCGTCCGGATCAGCAGCGTCTTGGCGAGCCCCGGCACGCCCGTGATCAGGCAGTGCCCGCCGGTGAAGAGCGCGATCAGCACGTGCTCGATCACCTCGTCCTGCCCGACGATGACCTTCCGAATTTCCGTGAGGATGCGGTCGCGCCCCTGCGCGACCCGTTCGGCCAGGATCCCGGTCCCGGCCTGGGGTGTGGTGTCCATCGCGTTGGTCCAGCCAGCCTTCGGTCGTCGCCCGCCCGCGCCGTGCGTCAGTGCGTGAGCGCGTAGACGATTTCGTTGATCATCATCCGGTACGCGTCGTGCGTGTACTTGATGTAGCCCGGGTACTCCTCGGCGTTGGACCACTCCCACCCATCGCCCATGTCGGTGTTCCAGTTGATGAGCATCATCGCCCGGCCGTTGTCGTCGAGCACGGCGCGCAGCTTCGCCACGAAGCCGCCCTTCTCCCACGTGCGCCCCCGGAAGAACGATCCGAGGCCCGGGATCTGCGGGTAGGCGTCGATCTGGTAGAAGCACGAGAAGATCGGGTGCGGCGGCTCGAGATCGACGATGGGGCGATCGGGGAAGACGCGCCGCAGCTCGGCCGCCAGCCGCTCCCACTCGAACGGGCCGTGGAAGTCGTCGAAGGTCGCCGTCCCGCCGCGCAGCAGGAACTCGCGGAGGATCGGGACCTCGGCGTCGGTGAGCTGCAGGTTGCCCGGCTCGACGAAGTAGATCCACGGGTGCGCGAATATCTCCGGATCCTCGAGCGTGAGCACGATCGGGTCGTTCACCTTGATGGCGGTCACCGTCCGCAGCCGGCGCGTGAGGTTCTGTTCGGCCGCGGGACCGTCGATGGCCCAGGGGTCGCTCCAGTAGCGCGCGCGGAAGTTCTCGGTGTTCCAGGAGCTGTACTTGATGCGGACGAACGTCCACTCCAGGCCCGCCAGCCGGCCGTCGGCCAGCCCCCGCGGCTGGGCGAGCGACGGGATCGCGCCGGGCGGCAGCACGACGAGGGCGATCGCCGTCGCGCAGGCGGCCGCCAGCGCGAAGACGCCCTGGACCACGCGGGGCCGGTGGTCGCTCATCGGCGTGGCCTCCCCTCCGGGCCGTCGACGATGGCCAGCAGCAGACCCTGGGCGCGCTCGTACAGCGGCGCGTCGGTGAGCGCCGCGATCAGTTCGCTTCTGGCGGCATCGGCGCGGCCCGTTCGCAGCAGCGCTTCGGCGAGGTCCGTGCGCGCGGCGACCAGATCGCCGGGGTTGGCTGCCAGCGCGAGGCGGAATCGCCGCAGCGCCGTCGCGGCATCGCCGCTTGCGAGGGCCGCGCGACCGAGCACGGTGTAGGACGCGGCGTCGTACGGCCACACCTCGATGATGCGCCCGTGCGCGAGCGCCAGTTGCTCGCCGTCGCCGCCGGCCGCGGCGAGCACGGCCAGTTCGCGGGCCGTGTCGAGCCCGGTCTGGTCGGCTGCCAGTTCTCCGGCGAGCAGTTCCCCGGCTCTCGCCGCGTCTCCCTGGTTGCGGGCGATGTCGGCCAGCAGGCGGCGTGGCCCCTCCGCGCCGGTGACCGACGGGGCCAGCGCCAGCGCGCGCTCGAGATACGTGGCGGCCGCGCCGGGATCGCCGCCCGCCAGCAGCACCCGCGCCGCGAGCATCTGGACCGGATAGCTCCCGGGGTTCGCGTCGGCGATCCGCCGCGCGCCCTCGGAATCCGCCGCCTCCGGCACCACGCCCTCAGGCACGCGCAGCGCCCGGCGCAGCCCGCCGTAGCGCCGCTCCAGGAAGGCGTCGAAGCCCGCCTGCAGCGCCGTCACGTCAGCCTTCAGCTCGCGCGCGAACACCCCGGTATCGTCAAGTCCTTCACCGTAGGCGCGCAGCATGCGCACGATCGCGTCCTGCCCGTGGCGCTCGGCGATGAACTCGACGACCAGCGACGCCTGCTGGTAGGCGAGCGCGATCCGCCGCGGATCGGAGAACCCCTCGTTGAGCGAGGCGAGCGGGATGGCCGAGCCCTGGTCGAGGCCGCGCACGAAGTCGAGTTCCGATTCGCGGCCCCACGACGGCCGCGCCAGCCGCTCCTCGTAAACCGACAGCCCTTCGGTGAACCATCGCGGCACGCGCTGCTTCGAGAGCTGCAGCGCGATCACGTGCGCCAGCTCGTGCCAGAGCGTCGCACCCCAGTGAAAGGTCCCCGGCGGACGGGCGCGCGGGGAATCGAGCGTGACGACGCGACCGAAGCAGGCGCCGAGGGCGCCGACCATGCCGGGCAGCCCCAGCGTGCGCACGGCGAAGTCGTCGTGCCGGGGAAACAGCTCCACGAGCACCGGGCCCTGCACCGCGACGCCGTAACGAGCCGTCATCGACGCCATCGCCTGCGCCGCCAGCGGCGGGGCCAGTTCCCGGAGGATGGGCGCTTCGGCAGGCTGGAAGCGGAACACGAACCCGTCGGTCTCCACCGACTCGAAGGTGTCGAGACGGTCGAGGAGATCGAGCAGGTTCTTGGTGACCGGGTCGAACGGGTCGCGGCCGAACGCCTGCTCGAGTTCGTGGCGGGCCTCGGCCTCCTCGCCGGTGCGCATCAGGTGCATGCCCAGCATCGCGTGGGCGGTGGGATCCTCCCCGTCCACCTCCACCGCGCGGCGGGCGAGCGCGACGGCCTCGCCGAAGCGGTAGTGCCCGGCGACGTGTTCGCTCGCCACGCGCCAGGGGCGGCTGTCGCGCGGGTTGATGGCGAGCGCCGCGCGAACGTCGGCCTCGAGATCGGCGGCGCGGTCCTCGACGGCCGCGAGCGCGGCACGCAACGCCAGCGCGTCCGACGCACGGGGATTGATGGCGAGCGCCGCGCCGATGGCGCTGCGCGCCTCGGCGCGCTGTCGCGCGTCGAGCGCGAGATCCGCGAGGACGAGATGCGCGCCCCAGGCGCGCGCATCGATCTCGAGCGC
>JBDIBB010000067.1:0-22926 GCA_039812685.1 Vicinamibacteraceae bacterium | reverse complement strand
GTGGGCCTGGGCGCCGCCAGGCGGCGCGGCCGCAAGGCGCGACGGAGCAGCCACGTGCCGGGTGAGGTTTCCAGCAGCAGCGTTCCGGCGCCGAAATAGACCACGGACGCAGCCAGCAGGCCGATCGCCGGGGATTGCGCGCCGGCGGCGCCTGCGGTGAACCCGGCGCCGGCAATGGCGGCGAGATCGATGGCAAGCGCGGCAAGCCGCCGCGCGATCGCCAGCACGCGATCCCCCGGCCTGCGCGCGAGGCTCAGGCGCAGGGGGTCGGGCGGGTACGCTGCCGGCGTGGCCCGGGCGGCACGTGCGGTGGATTCGTCGGCCGGTTCGGGGAACGCGCGCTCGAAGCGCGGCAGCATCTCGTCCGATGACAGGCCGACCGTCTCGACATAGGCGCGGAAGAAGGCGCGGCGGAAGATCCCCGCCGGCCAGCGCGCGAGGTCACCTCGCTCGAGCCCCGAGAGCAGTGCGAGACCGATCTTCGTCCTCTCGGCAACGGCTTCGAGCGGAATCCCACGCCGTTCCCGTTCGAGCCGAAGCGCCAGCCCGAAGTCCCTGCCCTCGCTCACGTTCCGCTCCGCGCCACCGCGTGTGGCAGCCCGTCATGCTATGTGGTTCCTCGCGCGCGGGCAACCCGCCCGCCGGCGCACCGCGTGCCGCCCCCCCTCGCCTCACACCTTGAGAAAGATGCCCCGTCTGTACATCGCCCACAACACCACGTAGAGGACGGCCAGATTGGCCACGGCAAACAGCAGCGACGCGTTGATCGGTGACGCCAGCGGCACGAAGACCGTGCGATAGATCGCCGCCTGCAGCGACTGCGTCGTCCCGTCGGGCCCGGCGAGCGTCACGTACCCGATCGTCTTCGCGATCAGGCCGGAGAGCACGTAGAGCGTGATGGCGTTGGTGCCGAGCACGACAAACGGGTACGCCGCGCGACGCCAGCCGCGGACGTCGACCAGCCAGACGCAGAGCGCGAGCAGCAACGCGCCGAGGCCCGCCGTGTAGACCGCGTAGGAACTCGTCCACAGGTTCTTGTTCAGCGGCAACGCCAGTCCCCAGGTCCAGCCCACGGCCGCCGTCACCGCGCCGGCCGCGGCCAGCCCGGCCGCGCGGTGTGGGAGCGACGCCATGTTGCGGAACCCGAGGCCCGCCAGCACGCCGAGCAGCGTGGTCCCGACGGCCGGGATGGTGCTCAGCAGGCCCTCAGGATCGAACATCGGTCTGTAGAGGTGCCCCGCCATGAGGGCGCGATCGATCACCGCGCCGATGTTCCCTTCGGGCGTGAGATCGCCCGCAACGCCGGAGCCGCCCGGCACCAGCATGAGAATCGCCCAGTAGCCGAGCAGCGCCACCGCCGCCACCGCGGCCGCCACGACCGCGGTGAACCGGTCGCGCGCGACCGGCGTCCACGCGGCGGCGCGCAGGCCGCAGAGGTGGTAGAGGGAGGCCGCAAAGAGGTAGCACAGCCCAATGCGCTGCAGCACGCCGGGCAGCCGCAGGGTCGCGAACGAGAACTTCAGGTACCACGCCAGGAGCAGGCCCAGCCCGATGATCTTCAGCGCGCGCGCGAGAATCGACGACCACCTCCCGCTCTTGCGCGACAGCGTCACGGAGAAGCCGACGATGAAGAGGAAGAAGGGGAAGATGAGGTCCGTCGGCGTCACGCCGTGCCACTGGGCGTGCAGCAGCGGCGCGTACACGTGTCCCCAGTCGCCCGGGTTGTTGACGATCACCATCGAGGCCATCGTCAGGCCGCGAAACACGTCGAGCGACTGGAGGCGGACGGGCGCGGAGGTGGGCGCGGTGGTGTTCACGCCGCAGAGCTTAACGCCGATCGGGCGACCGGGCCAGCCCCGATCCCGCGCGAATCGGCGCCCGCCGGTGACGCGGCTCGTGTATCTTTCAGGAGATGTCGGACCCTTCATCCCGGCCCGCGCCAGGCGCTCGAGGCCTCGATGCGCGGTGGACCTCGAGCGCCAAGAGCGGCGTCGGCGCAGCCATCGGCAAGGCCGGCCGCGTGTGGTTCACGCTGAGCCACGGCATCCTGAACGAAATCTACTACCCGCGCGTCGATCAGGCCTGCACGCGCGACATGGGCCTCATCGTCACCGGCCCCGACGGCTATTTCTCCGAGGAGAAGCGTCACACGCGCCAGGAAATGACGACGATGGGCGACGGCATTCCGGCCTATCGCCTCGTCAACACCGCCCTCGACGACCGCTATCGGATCACCAAGGAGGTGATTGCCGATCCGCGCCGCGAGGTGGTTCTGCAGCGGGTCACCTTCGAGGCACTGCACGGGGCACGCACCGATTACCGCCTGTTCGCCATTCTCGCGCCTCACCTGCGGAACGCCGGCAACGACAACACCGCCCTGATCGGCGACTACAAGGGCATCCCGATGCTCTGGGCACGCAAGCCGGGCACCGCGCTGGCGCTGGCCGGCAGCACGCCCTGGGTCGCGCGGTCGGTGGGGTTCGTCGGCGCCTCCGACGGTTGGCAACAGTTGCGGGCGCACGGGCGGCTGGTGGACGAATGGACGATCGCCGAGCACGGCAACGTGGCGCTCACCGGGGAGATTCCGCTCGCGAGCGATGAGCCGTTCGTGATCGCCATCGGCTTCGGGCAGAACACCTCCGAGGCGGGTCATCGGGCGGTGGCGTCGCTCTACGCCGGCTTCGAGGCCGCGGCGCGTGAGTACTGCCGCGATTGGCGGGACTGGCAGCAGGACCTGCGCGAGCCGGACCTGCCGCCCGGCGGCGGCCGCAACCTGTTCCGCGTCTCGACGGCCGTCCTGATGACCCACGAGTCGGCGCGCTTCCCGGGTGGGCTCATCGCATCGCTGTCGATCCCCTGGGGCGTGGCCAAGGGGGACGGAGATCTGGGTGGCTACCACCTGGTCTGGCCGCGCGACCTGGTGATGAGCGCCGGGGCGCTGCTGGCCACCGGGGCGCACGGTGACGTGCGCCGCGTCCTGCACTACCTCCAGGTGACGCAGGAAGCCGACGGCCGCTGGCCCCAGAACATGTGGCTCGATGGCAGGGCCTACTGGTCCGGCGTCCAGGTGGACGAGGCCGGCCTGCCGATTCTCCTCGTCGATCTCGCCAGGCGGCATCGCGCGCTCGACGAACACCAGGTGGCCAGCCTGTGGCCCATGGTGCGTCGGGCCGCCGCGTTCCTCGTCAGCCATGGCCCTGTCACGGGGCAGGACCGCTGGGAGGAGGACGCCGGCTACACACCGTTCACGATGGCGGTCGAGGTGGCGGCGCTGCTGGTCGCCGCGGAACTCGCCGACACGTTCGAGCCCGCCATCGCCGGCTACCTGCGCGAGACGGCCGACGACTGGAATGCCCTGATCGATCGCCGCACCTACGCTGCCGGCACCACGCTCTGCCGCGACCACGGCGTGGAGGGTCACTACATCCGCATCGCACCGCCCGATCCCGCCCAGCGCGACGTGATCATCAAGAACCGGCCCGCCGACGATGCGGCCCGACCGGCCACCGACGTGGTCAGCCCCGACGCGCTGTCGCTCGTGCGCTTCGGCCTGCGCGCCGCTGAGGATCCCCGCATCGTGAACACCGTGAAGGTCATCGATGCCCTGCTCGAGGTCGAGTTGCCCGGGGGGCCTTCCTGGTACCGCTACAACGGCGATGGCTACGGCGAGCACGCGGATGGCTCGCCGTTTGATGGCATCGGCATCGGCCGCCCGTGGCCGTTGCTCACCGGCGAACGCGCGCACTACGAACTGGCCGCTGGCCGCCGCGACCGCGCTGTCCAACTGCTGCGGACATTCGCCGCGCTCGCCAACGACGACGGCCTGCTCCCCGAGCAGAGCTGGGACGCCGCCGACATCCCGTCCCGCGAGTTGTTTCGCGGTCGACCAGCCGGGTCGGCGATGCCGCTGTGCTGGGCGCACGCCGAGTACCTCAAGCTGCGCCGGTCGCTGGCCGACCACGCCGTCTTCGACACGCCGCCGCAGACGGTGCAGCGCTACCAGGTGGAACGGCGCGACGCGCTGTTCCACGTGTGGCGCTTCGACCGGCAGGAACGGCAGATCCCGGCCGGCAGGCGGCTCCGGATCGAAGTGCTGGCGACCGCGCTCGTCCACTGGAGCGGCGACGGCTGGCAGACCACCCGCGACGTCGCGACGCGCGACACCGGCCTCGGCATCCACGTGGCCGATCTCGACACGGCCGCGCTCGACCCCGGGCGCCGGATCGTCTTCACCTTCCAGTGGATCAGCGACGGGCGCTGGGAGGGTGCCAACTTCGAGATCCTCGTCGTTCCACCGGCGCCGGCAGCAGCAACGCCATGACCGCACCCCTCACCTCCGACGCGGTGGTTTTCTTCGGCGCCACCGGCGATCTGGCCTACAAGAAGATCTTCCCGGCGCTGCAGGCGCTGGTCCGCCGCGGTCACCTCGTCGGGCCGGTCGTCGGCGTCGCCCTGCCCGACTGGCCGCTCGAGCGCTTTCGCGAGCGGGCCCGGCAGTCGATCGCGGAACATGGCGGCGTCGACGAGCCGGCGTTCGCCAAGCTCTCGTCACTGCTGCGCTACGTGTCGGGCGACTACCACGATCCGGCCACCTTCGCCGCGCTCCGGACGGCGCTTGCCGGCGCCCGCGCGCCGATCCACTACCTCGCCATCCCGCCGTCGCTGTTTCCCGTGGTGATCCGGCACCTCGGGGAGTCGGGCTGCGCGGCCAGCGCGCGCGTGATCGTCGAGAAGCCCTTCGGGCGCGACCTCGCCTCGGCGCGTGAGCTGAGCCGGATCATCCACACGGTCTTCGACGAATCGGCGGTGTTCCGGATCGATCACTATCTCGGCAAGGAGGCGGTGCAGAACCTGCTCGTCTTCCGCTTCGCCAACAGCTTCCTCGAGCCGATCTGGAACCGGCATTTCGTCGAGAGCGTGCAGGTGACGATGGCCGAGGCGTTCGGCGTGGAGGGCCGCGGCGCGTTCTACGAGGAGGCCGGCGCAATCCGCGACGTCGTCCAGAATCACCTGATGCAGGTCATCGGCTTCGTCGCGATGGAGCCGCCCGCCACGTCCTATCCCGACGCGATCCGCGACGAGCAGGCCAAGCTCTTCCGGCAGATCCGGCCCCTGCGGCCCGAAGACGTGGTGCGCGGGCAGTTCACGGGCTATCGCGCCGAGCCCGGCGTCGCCGCCGACTCCAGCGTGGAGACCTACGCCGCGCTCCGGTTCACGATCGACTCGTGGCGCTGGGACGGCGTGCCGTTCTTCATCCGGGCGGGCAAGCACCTGCCGGTAACCGCCACCGAGGTCTGCGTGGAGCTCAAGCGGCCGCCGCTGACGGCCATGGCGCCCGGGCAGGGCAACTACCTCCGCCTCCGCCTCACGCCCGATCTCCGCATCGCCCTCGGGGTGCTCACCAAGACACCGGGCGAGGCGATGACGGGCGAGCCGCACGAACTGGCGCTCATCGATCGCGGCGCCGGCGACGAGATGAGCCCGTACGAGCGCCTCCTCGGCGACGCGATGCAGGGCGACCAGACGCTCTTCACGCGGCAGGACGCGGTGGACGCGGCATGGGAGGTCGTCGGGCCCGTGCTCGGCAACGCGACGCCGGTCCACGCATACGCGCCGGGCGCCTGGGGCCCCGCCGAAGCCGACCGGCTGACGGCGGACGTGGGCGGCTGGAAGGCGCCGGGAGGCGCGCGATGAACGTGCTCGGCATCGACGTCGGCGGCAGCCACGTGAAGGTGCTGCGATCGGGCCTGCCCCGCCAGCAGGAGCGGATGGCGCCGTCCGGGCCCGCGATGACGCCGGCCATGATGGTGCACGCTGTCAAGGCCCTCACCGCCGACTGGACCTACGGCGCGATCGCGATCGGTTTTCCCTCCGTCGTGCGCCGCGGCAGGATCGTCACCAGCCCGGCGCACCTCGGCGAGGGGTGGGTCGGCTTCGATTTCGAGCAGGCATTCAAGTGTCCGGCGCGCGTGGTCAACGATGCCGCGATGCAGGCCATCGGCTCGTACGATGGCGGCCACATGCTCTTTCTCGGCCTGGGCACGGGCCTGGGTTCCGCCATGATCCTCGATGGCGTGGTCCAGCCGATGGAACTGGCGCACCTGCCCTATCGCGACGGCCGCAGCTACGAGGCCTTCCTCGGCCAGCACGCCCTCGACGCGATGGGACTCGACCAATGGCGCCAGCACGTCTGGCGCGTGGTGGGCCTGTTCCGCGCCGCGCTGCAGCCGGACGACATCGTGCTGGGCGGCGGAAACATCCGGCACCTCGACGCGCCGCCCGACGGCGTGCGGCTGGGCAGCAACGACTACGCCTTCACCGGCGCCTTCCGCCTGTGGCAGGACCCGGTCTTCAGGAGCGGCACATGAACCAGCTGGGCATGGTTGGACTCGGACGGATGGGCGCCAACATGGCGCGCCGTCTCATGCGCGCCGACATCGCCTGCGTCGTGCACGATCGATCTCCCGACGCGGTGGCCGCGCTGGTGGCCGGCGGCGCCGTCGGCGCCACCTCGCTCGCCGACCTGGTGGGCCGGCTGGCGGCACCGCGCGCCGTGTGGCTGATGATTCCCGCCGCGCTCGTCGATGGCGTCATCACCGAACTGGTTCCGCTGCTCTCGCCCGAGGACACGATCGTCGACGGCGGCAACTCCTACTACATCGACGACATCCGCCGCGCGGAGGAACTCGCGGCACACGGCCTGCACTACGTGGATGTCGGCACCAGTGGCGGCGTCTGGGGCCTGGAGCGCGGCTATTGCCAGATGATCGGCGGCGAGGCCGGCGCCGTGCAGCGCCTCACGCCGGTGTTCGCCGCGCTCGCGCCCGCGATCGAGTCGGCGCCCCGCACGCCGGGGCGCGACGCGCGAGGCGGCACCGCCGAACACGGGTGGCTCCACTGCGGGCCGGCCGGAGCCGGGCACTTCGTGAAGATGGTGCACAACGGCATCGAATACGGCCTGATGGCGGCCTATGCCGAGGGCCTGAACGTCCTCAGGCACGCCAACGTCGGCCTGCGCGGACACGACGCGGATGCCGAGACCACGCCGCTCAGGGATCCCGCCCATTACCGCTACGACATCGACATCGCCGACGTGGCGGAACTCTGGCGGCGCGGCAGCGTGATCGCCAGCTGGCTCCTCGACCTTACCGCCGGCGCGCTGATCGAATCGCCGGATCTCAGCCACTTCGCCGGGCGGGTCTCCGATTCGGGCGAAGGCCGCTGGACGATCAAGGCCGCCATCGACGAGGCCGTCCCGGCACCGGTGCTGAGCGCCGCGCTCTACCAGCGCTTCTCCTCGCGCGGCGAGGGCGACTTCGCCGACCGCGTCCTGTCGGCGATGCGCGCGGCCTTCGGCGGCCATCACGAGAAGCGGTAGCGCCGTGCGCCTCATCGTCGAGTCCGGCGTCGAGGCGGCCGCGCAGCGCGCGGCGGCAACGATCGCCGCCGCCGCCGCCGAGGCCATCGCCGCGCGCCGGCAGTTCACGCTCGCCCTGAGCGGAGGACGCACGCCCGAGCGCATGCTCGTGCGGCTGGCCCGCGCCGCGATCGACTGGACCAGGGTCCGGCTCTACCAGGTGGACGAACGGATTGCGCCGCCACGCGATCCGGCGCGCAACCTCACCCAGCTCACGGCCTGCCTGCTGGATCGCCTCGACGCGCGGCCGGCGTTCGAAGCGATGCCGGTCGACGAGGGGGATCTTCAGGCCGCCGCCCGCCGGTACGGCGAGACGCTGCCGCCGCGGTTCGACCTGATCCATCTCGGGCTCGGCGCCGACGGCCACACCGCCTCGCTCGTACCCGGCGATCCGGTGCTCGACGCCCGCGACCGTGTGGGGATCACCACGCCGTACCAGGGACATCGCCGGATGACGCTGACCTATCCCGTGCTGGACGCCGCGCGACAGGTGCTCTATCTCGTCACGGGCGCCGACAAGCGTCACGCCCTCGAGCGGCTGCTCGCCAGTGATCCCGGTATCCCGGCGGGGCGCGTCGCGGGCGCCAGCGTGCTGGTCGTCGCCGATCGGGCGGCTGCGCAGCAGGATCCGGACGCTCCGGCGCGGCGAAAGCCTTCCGGGCCTGCGTAGTGGGTGGGATTCGCAGGGGCTCTCGAGGCCCCGGTTCGCGCGGGCGCATCCGCCGATCCTGAGATCCGGACAGCCAGGCTGTCTGATAGGCTCACGTCGCACGGGCGATGGTCCTGACGGACCGACCTCAGCGGCTCGCTCGCGAGCCGCCCCGGCTGCCAGGGCCCTCGAGGCAGCCCACATGTGGGGACCGCGGCACGCGCGCATCCGGTCTGCCCGGCCACGGAGATTCCGATGAAGCGATTGCTGGTGCCAGTGCTCGTCCTGCTTGCGGCCATGCCGCTCGACCTGCAGGCGCAGTCGCCGCGGCGCGCCTCCAGGGCCACGCCGCCCGTCCCGTCACCCTTCTCGGTCGTCGAGGCGACGATCCCCGCGATGCAGAAGGCGATGGCCGAGGGGCGCCTCACCTCGCGCGAGCTGGTCACGCTCTCGCTGCTGCGAATCGCGGTGTACGAGGATCGGCTCAACGCCACCATCACCGTCAACCCGCGGGCACTCGAGCAGGCCGATGCCCTCGACCGCGAGCGTGCCGCGGGCAGGGTACGCGGACCGCTGCACGGCATCCCGATCGCGCTGAAGGACAACATCCACACGACGGACATGCCGACCACCGGCGGCGCTCTCGCCTTCGACGGCTTCGTGCCGCCCTACGAGGCGACGATCGCCACGCGGTTGCGCGAGGCAGGGGCGGTGATCATCGCCAAGACCGGCATGACCGAGCTCGCCAACTGGGTGGCCACCGGGATGCCCACCAACTACAACGCGCTCACGGGCTACGGGTTCAACCCCTTCGATCCGCGGCGCGATCCGCGGGAGGCCACCGGCGACGGGAGACCGGTGCTCGCCACGGGCGGGTCGAGTTCGGGCGTCGGCACCAACGCGAGCTTCTGGGCCGCCAACGTCGGGACCGAGACCTCGGGATCGATTCTCAGCCCGTCCAACCAGAACATGCTGGTCGGGATCAAGCCGACGGTGGGCCGCATCAGCCGGTACGGCGTCATCCCGATCACCGCCGACCAGGACACGGCCGGACCGATGGCGCGGACCGTGACCGATGCCGCCATCCTGCTGGGCGCGCTCGAAGGCGCGGCGCCCGATCCGAACGACCCGGCGACCTCGGCGTGCACGCCGCCGCCCAATCACGACTACACGGCGTTCCTACGGGAAGGCGCGCTCGCGGGCGCCCGCATCGGAATTCCCCGCGCGTTCTTCTACGACCGCGTGACGCCGCCCGGAGCGACGGATCCGCGCGGCGGACTCAGCCCCGAACAGGCGGCCGTGATGGCCGACGCCATCGCGGCGCTGCGCGCGCAAGGTGCGGTCATCGTCGACCCGGCCGACATCCCCAGCGTCGTCGATCCCGATCCCGACCGGAACTTCCTGGGCTGGGGCATGTGCTCCGGACTCGACAACGCGCGCGGGCGCGATGCCGACTGCTCGATCGTGTTCAAGTACGGCATGAAGCGCGACTTCAACAAGTGGCTCGCCAGCCTGGGCGACACGGCGCCCGTCAGGACGCTCACCGCACTGCGCCTGTGGAACGTCGCACACCAGCGCATGGGCGCCATCAAGTACGGCCAGGCGCTGCTCGACATCTCGGACGAGATGGACGTGGAGCGCGATCGCGCGCGGTACGAGGCCGACCGCGCGAAGGATCTCGCGCTGTCGGCTGCCGGTGGCATCGATGCCGCGATCAAGCAGCACCAGCTCGACGCGCTGCTCTTCCCCGGCGGCGCCGGCGCGGCGATCGCCGCCAAGCCGGGCTACCCCACGGTCATCGTGCCGTTTGGCCGCGTGCCCAACGCGCCCACTCCGCCCCTGCCCGCCGGCTTCGATGCCAGGCCGGCGCCCTTCGGCGTGGCGTTCACGGCCGGCGCGTGCAGCGAACCGCGCCTCATCGCGCTCGCCTACGCGTTCGAGCAGGCGACGAAGCGTCGAGTGGCGCCGATGCCCTGACGGGGGCCGTCGCGGGCCGTCCCGGCCCCGCGACGTGCCGACTGCCTCCGGCCGGGTGGCGGCGCCCCACCCGGCCGCGACTCGCCGGTGATAGATTTAGCCGTCATGCGCACCCACCGGATCGCCATCATCGCCGGCGACGGCATCGGCCGCGAGGTCACGCCGGCCGCCATCACCGTCGCCGAGCACGTCGCCCGCAAGGCGGGCTTCGCGCTCCACCTCGAGCACTTCCCCTGGGGCTGCGACTACTACCTGGAGCACCGCCGCATGATGCCCGCCGACGGCCTCGGGCGGCTGCGCGCCTTCGACGCCATCTACCTCGGCGCGATCGGCGCGCCCGGCGTGCCCGATCACGTCTCGGTCTGGGAGCTCATCCTCCCCATCCGCCAGCGCTTCGATCAGTACGTGAACCTCCGGCCGATGCGGCTGCTGCCCGGCATCACGTCGCCGCTGGCCAGCCGCGGGCCCACCGACATCGACATGGTGTGCGTGCGGGAGAACTCCGAAGGGGAGTACGGCGGCCTCGGCGGCCGCCTGCACGTCGGCACGCCGCACGAGGTGGCCGAGCAGACGGGCCTGTTCACGCGGCACGGCATCGCGCGGCTCGCCCGGTACGGGTTCGAACTGGCGCGCACGCGCCCGCGCAGGCTGCTGGCATCGGCGACCAAGTCCAACGCGCTCAACCACTCGATGGTGCTCTGGGACGAGGTCGTGGCCGAGACGGCCGCGGATTATCCGGACGTCACCTGGCAGAAGTACCACGTCGACGCGCTGGCCGCGCGCATGATCACGCACCCGGCCAGCCTCGACGTGATGATCGCCTCGAACCTGTTCGGTGACATCCTCACCGACATCGGTGCGGCCATTTCCGGCAGCCTCGGTGTGGCGCCGGGCGGCAACCTCAACCCCGAGCGGACCGCGCCGTCGATGTTCGAGCCGATCCACGGCTCGGCCCCCGACATCGCCGGCAAGGGCATCGCGAACCCCATCGCCGCGATCTGGGCCGGCGCGCTCATGGTCGACTTCCTCGGCGAACGCGACGCCCACGACGCGATCCTCCGGGGGGTCGAACAAGTGGTGGGCGAAGGTCGTGTGCGCACGCCCGATCTGGGTGGTACGGCGACGACGGCCGACGTGCTGGGCGCGGTCCTGTCCGCCCTCTGAGCGGATCGGCCCCGGGGTCCAGTCGCCCCCGCCGGGGGCCCGGCAGGAGTCGTCCGGAGGCTGGTTGCCCGGTGGCCTCATCAGACCGCCTGCCGGTGCCGGCCGTCTGATGCGTGGTGAGAGACGGCCCTCGTGCCGTCCCGACGGAATCCGTTGGCCTCCGGAGGCGCCCCGATGGTGCTGCGCTGCTCGCTCGCACTGCTCGTCCTGTTCGCGGCCACGCCCGCCGGCAACGCCCAGGAGGTGGCCGTCCGACCAGGCCAGGTGGTTCCGCCGCGGGACGTGAGGCCGCAGGGCGCCGCCGAAGGCACGGCGGTCCTGCGCGGGCGCATCACCGATGCCGCCTCGGGCCTGCCCATCCGCCGGGCCACGATCGAACTGGCCGGACGCAGCACACGCGGCGAACCACGCGGCGCCACCACCGACGACCAGGGCCGGTTCGAGTTCACCGACCTGCCGGCCGGCGAGTACCTCGTCATGGTCCGCAAGCCGGGCTACGCCAGCCGCGGCTACGGGCAGCGGCGATGGAACGAGTCGCCACGCCCGCTGACCCTGCGCGCCGGCGAACGGTTCGACAAGTGCGACGTGGCGCTGGAGCGCGGCGGCGTGATCACGGGCCGGGTTTTCGACGAGATCGGCGAGCCGGTGCTCGAGGCCACCGTGCGCGTCCTGCGTCACAACTGGTTCCGTGGCCGGAAGCGGCTGGTGCCAGCCGGCGCCGGCACGACCAACGATCTCGGCGTGTTCCGAGTCTTCGGCCTGCAGCCGGGCGAGTACGTGGTCCAGGCGTCGATCCGCGCCAGCTCGCGCTGGCTCCGCGACAACGCGCCGGTCGACTACGCCCCCACGTTCTATCCAGGCACCGCCGACGCGGCGTCAGCGCTGGCCGTGGAGGTGACGCCGGGCCAGGAATCGATCGCCGACGTCTCGCTGCAGACCGTCCGCGTGGCCGGCATCGCGGGGCAGGTGCTGTCGGGTTCGGGCAGGCCCGTTACCGGCGGCCGGGTCATGGCCGTATTGCAGGCCGAAGGAGACCAGGGCGTGTTTGGTGGCCAGCCGCGTTCGGCCTCGATCAAGCCCGACGGGACGTTCCAGATGACCGGCCTGGCCCCGGGCACGTACCTGCTCTCGGCCAGCGTCGCCGATGCGGGGTTCGGCCCCTCCGACGGTCGCGAGATGGCCCAGCAGCTCGTGACCGTCGCGGGCGAGCCCGTCCACGGCGTCACGCTGGCGCTCGCGCCCGGCGGCGTCGCGCGGGGACGGGTGGTGGTCGAGGGCGTTGCGCCGGCCAGCCTGGCCGGTCTGCGCGTGTTCGCGCGCTCGGCCGACGATGGCGCGGTGGTCATGATGGGCGGCGGCTCGGCTCCCGCGGTGGCCCCCGACGGCTCGTTCGAGGTGAGGGGCCTCGTGGGCCGTCGCCTGCTCAGCCTGATCGGCGGTGGCCCCCTGGCGCAGGGCTGGACGGTCAAGGCCGTCGTGCTCGGTGGCCGCGACGTGCAGGACGCGGGGATCGACTTCGTGCCCGGCCGCACCGTGTCGGGCATCGAGATCGTCCTCACGCGCGAATCCGCCGCGATCTCGGGTACGGTCACCGACGACCGCGGACAGCGGGTGACGGACTACAGCGTCCTGGCGTTTTCCGAGGATCGCGAGAAGTGGTTCCTGCCCAGCATGCGCTGGCTGAGATCGGCACGCGCCGACCAGGATGGCCTCTTCAAGCTGGAGGGCCTGGCCCCCGGCCGCTTCCTCGTCGTCGCTGTTGACGGGCTGGACGCCGGCGCCCTGGGCGACCCCGACGAAATCGAGAGACTGCGCGGGAGCGCCGTCGAGGTGTCGCTCACCGGGGCCGAGAAGAAGACGGTTGCGTTGACGCTGGCACGCCCCTGAGGCGCCGCCGGTGCCGGCGGGCCGGCGCCGGTTCAGGACCGGCTGTCGTGCAGCAGTTCGCCGGCCCCGTGCTCGTCGTGGGCCTGCTCCACCGGCCCCTGACGATGGGCGTAGAAGCCCGCGATCCCGAAGATGACGATGATCAGGCCGATCGAGAACCACTTGGGGATCTGGAAGGCCACCCACTGCATCTGGTGCGCGTACTCGGCGAGCAGCTTCACGCCCACCCACGCGATGACGATGAAGGCCGCGTCGACCAGCACGGGATAGCGCTGGACCACCACCAGGAACTGTCCGATCAGCAACCGCATCGCGGCGATGCCGAGCAGCCCGCCGGAGATGATCACCCACAGCTTGGGCGACATGGCGACGGCGACGAGGATCGAGTCGACGGCGAAGACGATGTCGGTGAGTTCCACCTTGATCACCGTCGCCCAGAAGGCCGAGAGGCCCCACATGGCGACGGCCGGCTTCGGCGTGCGGCGCTGCTCGGCGTCGCCGCCATGGAAGAAGTGCGCCCACGACAGGTGCAGCAGATAGATGGCGCCGATCAGCTTCACCCACGACAGGCGGATCATGAACGCCGCGAACACCGTCGCAAGCGCGCGAAATCCGAACGCGCCGAGGATGCCGTAGCGGAGCGCCCTCTTCTGCTGGGCCTTGGGGAGCCCCAGCACGAGGATGGCCAGCACGAGCGCGTTGTCGGCGCTGAGCACCCCCTCGAGCAGGACGAGGAGGCCGATGGTGACGAAGTCTGTGACGTGAACGTCCACTGGTGGGTTATGGCGGCCGGGCCGAACCCGCATTATCCCCCAACCGGCCCCTCCGTCGCCAGGTGCCCTATCGCGCCGGGCGGCCGTCGCCGCCCCCCCGTCTGCCGGTCGGAGCGCGCCGCGCCGCCCCCGCGAGCCCTGGCCCCGCCGGCGCACCGGCACCGCACCGCCTGGTGTCGCTCGGCCACCTTGACACAAGTCGTATCAAGCCCTACACTCGACACGTAGCATGAGCGTGAAGCTTCGGCGTGCCCGGACCCAGGTGGCGGCCGCCACCGACGATCTCTATTTCATCAGCATGGCGGCACAGCAGCTCGGCATGCACCCGCAGACCCTTCGGAAGTACGAGCGGCTGGGGCTGGTCCGTCCGACGCGCACCATCGGGAGCGTGCGCGTCTACTCGCGCGAGGAAATCCAGCGGCTGCGGACGATCAAGCATCTGGTGGACGAACTGGGGATCAACCTTGCCGGCGTGCAGCGCCTGCTGTCGGTGGCCGAGGCCGTCGAGCGCCTGCGGCCGCTGGCCGAGGCCGCGGCGGCGCGCGCCAACGCGCGACGCCGCCTCCTGCAGGAACTGGATCGGCTGAACCGTCTCCTCGGACGATGAGGGCGTGATGGAGTTCAAGGATTATTACGCCATCCTCGGCGTGCCGAAGACGGCCACCGAGAAGGAAATCAAGCAGGCCTACCGCAAGCTCGCGCGCAAGCACCACCCCGACGTCAACCCGGGTGACAAGGCCGCCGAATCGCGCTTCAAGGACATCAACGAGGCGTACGAGGTGCTGGGCGACACCGCCAAGCGCGCGAAGTACGACGAGTTGGGCGCGAACTGGCGGCACTACGAGCAGGCGCAGCAGGCCTACGCGCGCGGCGCGGAGGGCGCGCCCGGCGGCACGTGGACCTGGACGACGACGGGCGGCCCCGGCGGCTTCCACACGGTCAACGTGGAGGACGCCGGCACCCTGTTCGGCGAAGGCAGCCCGTTCTCGGAGTTCTTCCAGCAGTTCTTCGGCGGCGGCGGCGCCGCCGCCGGCGCGGACGGCGCCACACGCCGCGTGCGGGTATCGCCGCGCGCGCGGCGCCGGCAGGGCGAAGACATCGAGCAGGCGGTGCACCTCACGCTCGAACAGGCCCATCGCGGCGAGACCGTCCGCGTGTCGATCAAGCGCGATGGACACGCGCGAACCGTCGACGTGCGCATTCCCGCCGGCGTGAAGGATGGCGCCCGCGTGCGCGTCGCCGGCGAGGGCGATGCCGGCACGGGCGGCGCGCCGGCCGGCGACCTGTACCTGCACGTCCAGGTGCTGCCTCATGCCCGGTTCGAGCGCCGCGGCCACGACCTGCACGTGAAGCTGCCGGTGCCGGTCGTCACGGCGGTGCTCGGCGGACAGACCAGCGTCTCCACGATCGGGGGGCAGTCGCTGCGGCTCCGGATCCCGGAAGGCACGCAACCCGGGCAGGTGTTCCGGCTGCGCGGCCACGGCATGCCCATCGTGGGCAAGGCGGGCGAGCACGGCGACCTGTTCGCGACGCTGGAGGTCGTGCTGCCGAAGACGCTCACTGCGGAGCAGCGGAAGCACTACGCGGCGCTGGCAAAGCTCGACGCGGACGGGCCGGCCTGAAGGCCGGCCGCGCCGCCGGCTCGCCGGCCGCGGGCCGGACGCAAGGACGGAGAACGATCATGAACCTGAACCAATTCACCGAGAAGGCGCAGGAGGCCATCCTCAACTCCCAGCAACTGGCCGATGGCGCCGGCAACCCGTTGCTCGATCCCGAACACCTGCTGGTGACGCTCGTCGAGCAGGCCGACGGCGTCGTGCCCGCCCTGCTCCGCAAGGCGAGCCTCGACCCGGCCACGATCGCGGGTGCCGCGCGAGCCGAAGTGAACCGGTTCCCGCGCACCCAGGGCGGCGTGCAGGCGATGCTTTCGCCCCGCTTCCGCGCCATCGTCGACGCGGCGCGGGCCGAGGCCGCGCGGCTCAAAGACGAGTACGTCAGCGCCGAGCACCTGCTGCTGGCGATCGCCAGCGAGCCCGGGCGCGCGCCGGCCGCCAGGGTGCTCGCGCAGGCCGGGCTCACGCCCGACCGCATCCTGGCGCTGCTGGCGCAGGTCCGCGGCAGCCAGCGCGTCACCGACCAGAACCCCGAAGGCAAGTACCAGGCGCTCGAACGCTACGGCCGCGACCTCACCGACCTCGCGCGCAAGGGCAAGCTCGATCCCGTGATCGGCCGCGACGAGGAGGTGCGACGGGTCGTACAGGTCCTCTCACGGCGCACGAAGAACAACCCGGTGCTCATCGGCGAACCCGGCGTCGGCAAGACCGCCATCGTCGAGGGGCTCGCCCAGCGCATCGTGCGCGGAGACGTGCCCGAAGGCCTCAAGGACAAGCGCATCGTCGGGCTCGACATGGGCGCCCTGATCGCCGGGGCGAAGTACCGCGGCGAGTTCGAGGAGCGGCTCAAGGCGGTGCTCAAGGAGATCGTCGACAGCGAAGGCCAGACGGTGCTCTTCATCGACGAGCTGCACACCGTGGTGGGCGCCGGCGCCGCCGAGGGCAGCCTCGACGCGTCGAACATGCTCAAGCCGATGCTGGCGCGCGGCGAACTGCACACCATCGGCGCGACCACCGTCGACGAGTACCGGAAGCACATCGAGAAGGACGCGGCCCTCGAGCGCCGCTTCCAGCCGGTGATGATCGACGAGCCCAACGTGGAGGACACCATCAGCATCCTGCGCGGGCTGCGCGAACGCTACGAGATCCACCACGGCGTGCGCCTCAAGGACGCCGCGCTGGTGGCCGCGGCGGTGCTCTCGCACCGCTACATCGCCGACCGCTTCCTCCCCGACAAGGCGATCGACCTGGTGGACGAGGCGGCCAGCAAGCTGCGGATGGAAATCGACTCGATGCCGGTGGAGCTCGACGAGGTCTCGCGGCGCATCGTCCAGCTCGAAATCGAACGCGAGGCCCTGCGGAAGGAGACCGACGCCGCCTCGCTCGAACGGCTGTCGCGCCTCGAAGGAGAACTCGACGGTCTCAAGCAGGAGCGCGAGCACCTGGCGGCACGATGGGAGCGCGAGAAACACGCGATCCACGCGGTCCGGCAGCTCAAGGAGGATCTCGAGTCGGCGCGCGCCGAGGTGGAACGCGCCCAGCGCGCCGGCGACTACGCCCGCGCCTCGGAACTGCAGTACGGACGGGTTCCCGAGATCGAGCGCGCGCTCGAGGCCGAGCAGAATCGCGTGGCGGGCCCGCAGGAAGGCGGCCGCCTCCTGAAGGAGGAGGTCGACGAGGAGGACATCGCCGTCGTCGTCAGCAAGTGGACGAACATCCCGGTGAGCCGCCTCATGGAGAGCGAGATCCAGAAGCTGCTGCGGATGGAGGATCGCCTCCACGAGCGCGTCGTCGGCCAGGACGAGGCGATCGCCGCCGTGGCCAACGCCATCCGGCGGGCGCGCGCCGGCCTGCAGGATCCGAACCGGCCGCTGGGATCCTTCATCTTCCTCGGGCCAACCGGCGTCGGCAAGACCGAGCTCGCGCGAGCCCTCGCCGAGTTCCTCTTCGACGACGAGCAGGCGATGATTCGCATCGACATGTCGGAGTACCAGGAGAAGCACACCGTGTCGCGCCTGATCGGCGCGCCGCCGGGCTACGTGGGCTACGACGAGGCCGGCCAGCTCACGGAGATGGTGCGGCGCCGCCCCTACTCGGTCGTGCTGTTCGACGAGGTCGAGAAGGCGCACCCCGAGGTGCTCAACGTCCTGCTGCAGGTGCTCGACGACGGGCGGCTGACCGATGGCAAGGGCCGCCGGGTCGACTTCACCAACACCGTGGTGGTGATGACGTCCAATCTCGGCAGCCAGTACCTGGCCGAGCTGGCGTTGCGTGGCGGTGGGCTCTCGGAGGCAGTACGCGGCGAGGTGACCGATGCGCTGCGACGCCACTTCCGGCCCGAGTTCCTGAACCGCATCGACGAGACCATCGTCTTCCACCCGCTCGCGCGCGAGCACATGGCGCACATCATCGACATCCAGGCGGCGCGCCTGCTGCAGCGGCTCGAGCAGCGGAAGATCCACGTGACGCTCACCGACGCGGCCAGGGCGCAACTGGTGGAGGAGGGTTACGATCCGATGTACGGCGCGCGCCCGTTGAAGCGGACGCTGCAGCGCCGCGTGCTCGATCCGCTCGCCGTGCGGGTGCTCGAAGGCGAGTTCCGCGAGGGCGACCACGTGGTGGTGGACGCCGGCTCGCCGGCGCTGCAGTTCGCCAAGCAGGTGCAGCCGGCCGAGGCCTGACCTCACCCCAGCCGAAGCAGACAGGTGCCTACGCCCACGCCTCGATCGCCCGGGTCGCCGGACCGCCGTGAGGGCCGGTCGCTGCGGCCGCCCCGCCCGCCGACGTTCTTCTGGTGGGCGCTGGCGGCCTTCGTCGTGCTGGCGGCGATCCAGTTCTTCCTGGTACTGCCCGAAGGCCGCACCTTCGACTACAGCCAGTTCAAGCAGATGGTCCGCGCCGGTCAGGTGGCCACCGCGGTCGTCGGCGCCGAGGTGATCACCGGCGACCTGAAGGTCGAGGATCCGAAGGGCCGCCGCTTCGCCGTGGTGCGCGTCGAGGATCCGCGCCTGCTCGACGACCTCGACCAGGCCGGCGTGCACGTACGGGGGGAACGGCCCAACCGCTGGCTGCCCGAACTGCTCCGGTGGACACTGCCCCTGCTGCTGCTCGCAGGCCTCTGGACGCTGTTCATGCGGCGCGTGGGCGGAGCCGACGGGGTCATGTCGTTCGCCCGCAGCCGCGCGAAGTTCTACAGCGAGGACGCGGTGAAGGTCACCTTCGGCGACGTCGCCGGCGTGGACGAGGCCGCCGCCGAACTGCGCGAGGTGGTCGAGTTCCTGAAGAACCCGGCGAAGTTCACGACCCTCGGCGGGAGGATCCCGAAGGGCGTGCTGCTCGTGGGCTCACCCGGCACCGGCAAGACGCTGCTCGCCCGCGCGGTGGCGGGCGAGGCGGGCGTCCCCTTCTTCAGCCTCAGCGGATCGGAGTTCGTCGAGATGTTCGTGGGCGTGGGAGCGGCCCGGGTGCGCGACCTGTTCGCGCGCGCCGCGGCCCGGGCGCCCTGCATCGTGTTCATCGACGAGCTCGACGCGCTGGGCAAGGCGCGCATCCAGAGCCCGATGGGCAGCCATGAGGAACGCGAGCAGACCCTCAACCAGCTGCTGGCCGAGATGGACGGGTTCGATTCGCGCAAGGCCATCATCGTCATGGGCGCCACCAACCGGCCCGAGGTGCTCGATCCGGCGCTGTTGCGGCCGGGCCGTTTCGATCGGCAGGTGCTGGTGGACAAGCCTGACGTGAAGGGCCGGGAAGCCATCCTGGCCATCCACGTGAGGCAGGTGAAGCTCGCGCCCGAGTTGAACCTGCACGTCGTGGCGGCACGCACGGCCGGCTTCGCCGGCGCCGACCTGGCCAATCTGGTGAACGAGGCAGCGCTGCTCGCAGCCCGGCGCGACAAGCCGTCGGTCGACATGCGCGACTTCGACGAGGCCATCGATCGTCTCGTCGCCGGCCTCGAGAAGAAGCGCGTCATGAGCGATCGCGAGCGGCGCATCGTCGCCTGTCACGAGGCGGGTCACGCCATCGTCGCCTCGGTGCTGCCCGGCCTCGACCCCGTGCACAAGGTGTCGATTGTCGCCAGGGGCTACGGCGCGCTCGGTTACGTGATGCAGTTGCCGCTCGAGGACCGCTACCTGATGACCCGCGCCGACCTGTTGAACCAGCTGACGGTGCTGCTGGCAGGACGCGCCGCCGAGGAGATCGCCCTCGACGATGTGTCCACCGGCGCCAGCAACGATCTGCAGCGAGCCAGCGAACTGGCCCGGGCGATGGTCACCGAATACGGCATGAGCGAAGCGATGGGGCTGGTCAGCTACGAGAACCCGCGCCACCGCACCCTGTTCCTCGACGTGCCTGACGCGCAGGGCCGGGGGCCCCACGCCGAAACCACCGCCCAGGACATCGACCGCGAAATCCGGCGAATCATCGACGAGGTCCAGGCGCGGGCGCGCCAGACCCTGGTCGAGCGCCGCGACGACCTCGACCGGCTCACCCAGTGGCTGCTCGACAACGAGGCGATCGAGGGCGACCAACTGCGGGCGATGCTCGGCCTGCCGCCCGCCCACTCGCACCCGCCGCTGCCGGTGTCGCTGGCGTGACACGGTGCTTCGAGCCGCAAGGGCACGAGGAGGCGGCCCACGAGCAGGCTGTCGTGCCCGCCTCCCCCAATCGCCCAGCACCAGAACGCTGTCGCGCGCGCGTCACCGATCACGGAAGCGAGAAGTCCATCCCAACCACCAAGGCAATTCGATCACGAAGGCCGGCGTCGGTGAGCGGCACGAGCACGTGCCCCGACAGCAACAAGTAGTCTTTGACGTTCGCCTTGAAGCCGACGGTACTGGTGAGCAGGTTGAGGTTGCCGCCGCGCCAGGAGAACTCGTCGAACTGGGCGGTCCGGGTCGGCCCGGACTGGCCCTGCAGCACGTAGGGAAACGACTTGGTCACCAGCGACAGGCGCCCCGCGTCACGCAGCGTGCGACCGAGTAGATCGCCGACGATCGTCAGGCGGGGGTGCGCCGCCCACTCAACGCCCGCCACGACGTTGAATTCGTCGTTCACCGCCCGTGCGCCGCTGCCGAACGCGTCGGCGACGAATGCGGTCCCGTCGCCCAGCAACGGCTCCAGGTGGCCCTTGCCCGAGAACGTGTAGCCCACCCCGAAGTGCTGCGCGAAGCGATCCCACCCGGTGGACGCGACGAGCGCCACCTTGGCCTGGAAGGCGCCGGCGCCCAGCAGGTCGTCCTCGTTCCCAGTTGGCAATCGCAGGTCGAGGGTCGCGGCCAACCCCGTGGGCCCGGCCTGGGCAAGGTTGCACTTGCTGCGCAGGAGGATGTCGCCGAGGCCCGCGGCGCTGCCGGCCGCGTTCACCCGGGCGGTGGTCGCTTCGGGGTGACCGACTTGGAAACCATGGATCAGCGGTCGATCCGCGGTCGACAGTCGTAGCATCTCCGCGTTGGCCGTCGCGTCGAGATCGACGCGCACGAGCGGGATCGCCACGCCGATGTCCCAGCGGTTGGTGAGGCCGTAGGCGAAGAAGAAGGCCGCCGTGTCGGTACGCGCACGCATGTCGAGCGACACGCGCACGAGGTCGCCCTCGAAGGCCACCGCCGCCGGGTCGGGGCCGAGCTTGCCATCACCCACGGCCGATCCATCGGAGGTCTGCCCCGGACAACAGTCGTTGTGCGGCAGGTAGAAGTTGATGTGGTTGTCGCGCAGCCCGCGGCCCTCGAACGTGTCGTAGCTCGAGTAGCGATAACTGAAGCCGAGATTCATTCGGCGCGCGCCGATGGTGCGGGACCGTTCGGCGAACGCCGGCCCGAAGCTCGAACTCTCGCGGCTGAACGCGCCGGTGGAGGGCTCGAACGTGTAGACGAACCCGCCGGAGGACGAGCCCAGCGGGAACGTCGCCAGTTCGGTGGCGAGCGCCCGGTTGAAGGCGGCCACCGTCGCGATCTCCGGCAGGCCCTGTCGTGCACTGAGCAACCCGAGGTACTGCCGGTTGAAGGGACTGAAGTGCGCGTCGTGCGGCAGCACGGACCCGGGCGCGCCGCCTTCGTTCGAGGGCGTCACAATGTCCCGGAGGATCAGGTTGGCGAGCAATCCCGCCAGGCCGGCGTCTGCGTGCTGGGCGCGTGCGGGTGACGGTGCTGCCAGCGTGCACACCACGAGGCTGGCGGCGAGAAGAGGCAGTCTCGACATGGGGGCCTCCTGCGGCCGACACAAGACGGACGAGGCACGGCACGGCCGCGCGGTCGTCTCCGACATAACCAACGATGGGGATGCACAGCGAGTATAACGCCCGGAGCCCGCCACCGGCGAATGTTCCATGCGCCGGGCGACCGCATTGCCGCAGAACGCTGCCTGGCTTACGATGGCACGCGTGCGAGCGTGCGCTCTCTCGATCCACTGTGCCGCCGCGGCACGTCGCGTCTGGCGAACGGGCATCGTGCTCTGCCTGCTCCTGTCGCAGGCGCCGATCCCGGCGTTCGCGCAGGAACCCGTCCAGCAATACCGTGCGTTCTGGGTCGACACGTTCAACACCCGGCTGAACTCCCCCGGCGAGGTGACGGCGGTCGTGGAGCGGGCAACGCAAGCTCGGGCCAACCTGCTGTTCGTGCAGGTGCGGCGTCGCGGCGACGCCTGGTACCTCGATTCACGGGAACCCCTCCCCGAGAACGTCCCCATCGAGCGCGACTTCGATCCGCTGCGCGAACTCCTCACGCGTGCCCACGAGCGGGGCCTTGCCGTCCACGCGTTCGTCATCGTCGGCGCGATCTGGAACTCGTCCTCGCCACCCGCCGATCCCCGGCACGTGTTCAACCGGCATGGGTTCGACCCGGTGACGGGACGCCCGTTCACAGGCCGTGAGAACTGGCTCACCCGGACGCTGCTGGCCGACGGTACGGCGACCAGCCACGATGGCTATCGTTTTGGCAACGACTACTGGATCGATCTCGGCCATCCCGACGCCGCGTCCTACACGCTTGATGTCCTGCTGGGGCTGGTCACGAACTACGAGGTCGACGGCCTGCACCTCGACCGCATCCGCTACCCGGAGATCGCCGTGCCTGGTCAGGGACCCGAGACCGGCGCCAGCGTCGGGTACAACCCGACCAGCATCGAGCGGTTCAACCGGTCGGCCCGCCGGCCTGCCGATGCCGTGCCCGTCCCGGGTGACGCCGAGTGGAGTCAGTGGCGCCGGGATCAGGTCAGCGCGTTCCTGCGCCGGCTCTACCTGAGCGTGCTGGCGGTGCGTCCCGCCGTCACGATCTCGGCCGCGGTGACCGCCTTCGGCGCCGGTCCCGCCGACGACGCCGCGTGGATCGCCGCCGAACCGTACTGGCGCGTCTATCAGGACTGGCGGGCGTGGCTGGAAGAAGGCATCCTCGACCTCGCCGTGCCGATGGTCTATCGCGCGCAGCACGCGGCGAGCGGACGCCAGGCATT
>JBDIBB010000066.1:0-23161 GCA_039812685.1 Vicinamibacteraceae bacterium | reverse complement strand
GCTAGGGCAAATGTGGGGTGGAATCGCTCGCCTCCTACGGCTAGAGTAGCCGTAGGAGGCTGCCATGCCGAGCGACAAGGGTCCCTCGACGGTCCGGACGACCGCCGTGGCGCTGACCGCGCCCACGCCGATGCGGCGGGGCTCGGTCGCCGAGCGCACCATGAAATGTGGCCAGCCGGGGTGCCGCTGCCACCACGACCCGACGGCGCGACACGGGCCGTACTTCAGCCTGACGCGCGCGGACGGCGGCACGACGACTTCCCGCTACCTGACCGCCGAGCAAGCCGCCCTCGCGCGCCAGCAAGTCGAGGCGGGGCACCACTTCCGCGCGCACGTCGAGGCCTACTGGCGAGCCTGCGAAGGCTGGGCCGACGCCCAACTGGACGCGGTGGCGGCGGTCCCCGCCCGCGAGGGGGCCGAAAAAGGGGGCTCTGCGCGACCCTCAGCGCGGACGTCACGGCGGAAATCGCGACCCTGATCGGCCCCGTCGTGGGCCCGGCCCTCGACTTCGAGGCCGTGGAGATCGCCGCCCGCCGCGCCGCCTTGCGCTTGGTCGCCCAGGCCGTAGAACAACGCCTCAATGCCGCCGTCACGGACAACACCTTGCCGACCCGCGTCTGCGCCTGCGGCCACCCGGCCCGCTACGCCGGACGACGCGCGAAGACGTTCCACAGCGTGTTGGGCCCGCTCGTGTTGGAACGCGCGTATTACCACTGCGCCGCCTGTGGGACGGGCGCCTGCCCGCGGGACCAGGCGCTTGGGCTGATCGACACGTCGCTGTCGCCGGCCGTGACGCGGATGATCGGCCGGACCGCCGCGTTGGTCTGTTTCGTCGAGAGCCGCGACCTGCTGCAGGACCTGGCGGGCCTCGCGGTCGATGCCAGGCAGGTGGAGCGCACGGCCGAAGCGCTGGGCCGCGAGATCGCGGCCGATGAGCACGCGGTCGTGACGCACGTGGCCCCCCGATGCGCCCACCTTATACCTCGGCATGGACGGCACCGGGGCCCCGATGCGTGCCGCCGCCGTCGCGGGCAGGATGGGCAAACAACCCGACGGCTCGGCGAAGACCCGCGAGGTCAAGCTCGTCACCGTCTGGAGCGCCGAGGGGCGCGATGCCGACGGGACACCCGTCCGCGATGCGGGCTCGGTCTCCTACTCGGCCGCCATCGAAAGCGCCGCCCAACACGATACCCAGGCCACGCCGAGCGCGTTTGCCGCGCGGGTCACCCGCGAGGTCACCCGGCGCGGCTTCGCCCAGGCGCGCCGACGCGTCGTGCTCGGGGATGGCGCGCCCTGGATCTGGAAGCTTGCCGACGAACACTTGCCCGGGGCGGTGCAGATCGTCGATCGCTTTCACGCCAAGCAGCACCTCTCCGATGTGAGCAAGGCCATCGACGGGGCCCCCAGCGACCTGGCGCGGGCCTGGGCCCGCGCGCGCCACGAGGAACTCGACGCCGGTGCCCTTGACGCCGTCCTCCACGCCCTCCGCGTCCACGCCCCGTACGCCGACGAGGCGCGGCGGTGCCTCGACTACGTCGAGCACAACCGCCACCGCTTGCAGTACCCGGCGTTTCGCGCGGCCGGGTTCTGCACCTCGACCGGCGTTGTCGAAGCCGGCTGCAAGCTGGCGATCGGGACCAGCTGCAAGCGCGCGGGCATGCACTGGACCGTCGCCGGGGCAGACGCCATCATCGCCCTGCGCTGCTGCCTCCTCAGTCGACGCTACGAAGACTTCTGGGAACGGCGCGCCGCCCGTCGCGTGGCCGCATGACCTTCCCTCATCTCACAAATCTGACGTGCACCCGGGACAAGGGGAACAGGACGGGAGCGCTGGACGCAGAGATCGTTCCGGCGACGCCGCGCCCGCCCCCCGCGCGACCAGTTCGGCTCACCGATCGTAGGTCGGGATGTAGACCACCGGCCGGCGCGAACGGACCGGCGCCGCGAACAGGTCGGTGCGCACCACGCCGTCCATGTCGCGCGCCACGGGCAGGCCGAGCGCGTAGAGGACGAAGGTGGACGTGACGTGGGCTCTGCGTCGTCTCGCCCACGTGATTCAGCAACGGGGGTGTGCGATAGACACCTACTCGCGCTGCGTCTCGATCACGTGGAGGTCGGACTGGGGAACCGCCTGCCGCCCACGTGCTCACGGCTCGAGCGAAATCGCGACGGTCACTCCGAGCGTCTGTCCCCTCGAGAATCGGCGGTCATGGCAGGTCGTTGCAGTCGTACTGCTGTTGGAGACTACCCCACTGTCGCTTCCCAGAGGATTCGATGTACTCCCAACTCCAGTCCAGCCGGGCGAACTCCGCGTCGTACAGGTTGCACATCTCGTTGCCCCACTGCTTGACGCGCACCTGGGCGAGACCAGCTACGCAATCGACGAGGCTGTAGTTGCCGGCCCAGTAGTCGTAGTCGTCCCTGGTCCCCCGCAAGTACTCGGGCGGTCCGTAGAGATAGGCGTACGTGGTGCTCCACACGAGGCACTGCTCGTTGAAGGCGGCGAGGCTTCCCCTTGCAGGTGGAAGCAGCAGCAGTCCGAGAGCGATGCACAGGGAGAGGCAGGATCCCGTGACGAGGCGTTTCTTCATACACCCTCCGACCGGCAGGTGCACGTCCCCAGTCCGTCTCAGCCTGAACGATACGCCTCCCCCCCCCCTGGCAGTCAAGTGTGATTCCAGCCAAGGGTGCAGCCGACATACGTTCATGCGGCGCGGGTCCGACCCCAGAGCTGATCCCAAGCCCCCGTCGAGCGATAGACGGCGCGGAGTGTGAGCATGGCATCGGCGCCGGCCGCGCGCCAGCGCATCCCCACGCGCTTCATCCGCTGGTGGATGACATGGCTCACCGCGCTCTCCACCGCGCCGCTCCCGATGCGATAGCCGGCCGCGCGGAAGGTCGCGTAGCGCATGCGGTCTCGATGGGTGGTGAGGTAGCGGTGCAGGCCGTCCACCGCGAGACGTTTGGCCGGCCGGCGTTGATGCGCGGCCAGGAAGCGGAGCCCCTCGATGACCTGGTCCACGTCGTCGTGCCAGAGCCGATCGAGTTGGGCCTGGCGCCACACCGCCGCCTTCGGCGTGCCCTCGCCGTAGAGCACGCGCGCCACCGCACTGACGTGCTCGTCGGCGTGGTACCAGTCGAACACCTCCACCCGGTGCGGAAACAGCGTCGCCGCCAGGTTCCAGATCCACGGTGCGCCATCCCCGAGGACCACGATCCGCTCGCTCCGCGCGGTCAGTGGGGCCACGTGCGGCCATAACCGCTGCGCCAGCGCCTCCGGCGTGCCTCGGACCGCCACGACCTGCCGGGCCGTCAACGTGGGGCGCGTCTCCGGCGTCGCGCACGCCTCGGGCGCGAACACACACGCAAGTTTGACTTCCTGCCAGCGGCCATCCACGAAGCTCAGCCCGCCGTCGACGGCCACACAGCGGGGCACACTCCCCTCGGCCGGCGCCACCGGCGCCGGGCCGGGCACCGTCTCGGCCACTGGCGCGACGGCCTGCACGAGCGCCTGCAGCTTCTCGGTACTGACGTGCACTCCGGCGAAGCGGCCCAGCACCTCCGCGCTGGCCGCCTCATACGGCTCCACGACACTCGCCAAGACCGCCAATTCCCGCAGCCCCGGCGTGAAGCCCTCGGGGTCGGCCCCCACGTCCGCCAGCAACGGCCGCACGCCGGCCTGGCACCGATCGCATTGCTCATACACCACGCGGACCGCGACATCGCGTCCCGGCAGCACGGTGTGCAGCTGCATCGGGCGCCGCTGCCGAAACTGGTACGTGCCGCCACACCCACAGCGCCCTCGCCCTCCACCACCGTCTCCCACACGGCGCTCGCCAGCACTGCCGCGGCCGCCGTCACCACTTGGGAAAACTCCGCGCGCGTGATACTTCTCTCCATGGGTGTCCTCCGCGGCCGCCGCCAGCGGTCGGTTTGGGTCTCATCACCAGAGAGGACACCTCATCTCGCGCCTCCGCGCAACCCCTTATTTCTCTGAGGGATCAAATAAATCTTGCGCGCTCCAGCCAAGCCCGCACTACCTCGCGGGCGCGACGGAGGTCATCGACTCTCGGCGGGCGCCAGCGCTACACTGTGACGGCTGTGAACGCCGTCGCACGCGCCGCTCGCGCGGTCACCGTCTGCCTGGGTGCGCTGGTGATGGCACTTTACGCCGCGTATGCGACCGCCAGGGCGCCGATCGCGAGACATCAGGTCGAGAGCATCGCGTTGGCCTTCGTCGTGGTCGGCGTGGCGACTCATGTCCTGATCGGCCCGGCCACGGGCCTGCAGACCGTGCTGCGCCGCAGGTCGCGCTGGGGCTGGCTCCCATGGTGTGCTGGCTCGCTGCTGCTCTACTCTCCCATCCTGGGAATCGGTCTGCTCTCGGACGATTTCGTCCTGGTCGAACTCGCGCGACGGGGTGAGTTCGGCTCCGTGCACGCCGAGTTCTTCCGCCCCATCCCCCTCGGCGCCTGGGCCGGGATTTGGCACGTGGTGCCCACCCCGATCGCGTTGCACGTTGTGAGTGTGACCGCTCATGGCCTCGTGGCGTTCCTCGTGACCAGGCTGGCTGTCCCCATGCTGTCGTCACGCCTCCTGGCGGTGGCGGCGGGTATGATCGTTCTGACGTTTCCAGCCAGCGTCGAGGCGGTGGCCTGGATCTCCGGAGTGTTCGACGTCTCCGCGACATTACTGGCGCTGCTGGCCGTCGAATCCGGCCGGCGGTACGTCGGCGCACCGGGGCCGTCGACACGCGCGGCCATGATGCTCGCCGCCGTCTCATCGCTGCTGTGCAAGGAGACCGGCATCGTGGTGCCTGCACTGATCGCCTTGGACGCGTGGGCGCTCCGGCATTGGACACGCCGGTTGCGGATCGACATGGCGGTTCTGACGGCTGCGTTCATTGCGGTGGGCGTGGTCCGCGTCGTCCTGGCCTCTGACATCGTGCACCAGCCGATCGTGAAGTACACCATTCAGCGCTGGCTGTTCGGGACCATCGGCGGGTTGACCACACCGTGGCACGAGCAGGTCGTGGCCTCATCGCCATGGTTGCCCCTGGCTGGAGTTGCGACAACGATCGTCCTGTTCACCACGTTCTTCGTCACGAGATCCGATGCCCGCACGAAGCGGCTCGCCGTCGCCACGTCCGGCTGGCTGCTGCTTGGAGCGGCGCCCACGTTGACGTTCTTCTTCGTCGCGGGGGACCTGCAGGGATCGCGTTACCTCTACCTTCCGGTTACTGGATACGCCCTTCTCATCGGTATCGTTGCCGAGTCGGCCTTCAGGCGAAGCTGGGTCGGCGCGTGGCTCATCGCCGGATTGGCTGCCCTCGGCGCAGCAGGCGTGTCGAGTCACCAGCGCTGCTGGCAGGAGGCGGCGCTGGCCCGGGACGCCGTGATCTCGGCCGCTGCAACCGATGTCCGCATGCGGAGTTGCCCTGCGATCAGCCTGTCGGGACTTCCGGACTCGGTTCGAGGCGCCTACGTGTTTCGAAACGGCGCCCGCGAGGCCTTCGCTGACGCCGGGCTGACGTTGATCGACCGAGCGCCACCCTCGTGCACGTTCGCCTGGGACACCACACGGGCCGTCTTCACGATCGCCCCCTGATCGGGCCCGCGGGTGGCGGTGGGATCCGCCCCGCGCGACCAGTTTGGCTCACCGATCGTAGGTCGGGATGTAGACCACCGGCCGGCGCGAACGCACCGGCGCCGCGAACAGGTCGGTGCGCACCACGCCGTCCATGTCGCGCCCCACCGGCAGGCCAAGCGCGTAGAGGACGGTGGGCGTCAGGTCCACCACCGATCCCACCGGCAGCCGTCCGCGCGCCACGCCCGCGCCGTAGGCCAGCAGGAAGCCGTCCGGAGCGCCCTCGTGCGAACCGCTCTGCTCGGGGTCACGCATCAACCGCCCCAGCACGCGCTTGCCAGGGCTGACGGGCGACATGCCGAAGCCCGACACCACCAGCAGCACATCATCGGGGCCCAACGCCGACAGCAGACGGCCCGCCTCCGCATCCACCGCCGCGTAGTGGCGCTCCAGCACCTCGCCGTACCGTTCGCGCTCCGCATCGGAGACGTCGCCGAAGGCCTGCGGCATGCCGTAACGCAGGAACTCGTGCCCGACGATGTCGAGCCCCGTGAAGCGGATCAGCGACACGCGTGGCGCGTAACGCGCCGCGAGCATCGCGTCCACGCGGCGATACCAGCGGTCGCGCGGCAGCAGCTCGCCGGCAACGGCGGCCCACTCGGCAACCGTCCCGGGCTGGCCGTCGGCGGCGGCGATCGGCGGCACGTCCACCGGGCCGGGCACGCCCACCGCGAACGCGTCGGCAGGGAACACGAGCCCCCGGTCGTCGACCGGCAGCAACGTGTTGGCCACCAGGTGGGCGCGATCCGAAACGATGTAACCCGAGACCGGCCGCGCCGGATGCGTGAGCGGCAAACCGATCACGCCCACCGTGATGCCCGAGATCGACAGGATGTCCCAGAGCGGCCGCGCGCGCAGCGCATCCGCGGTGAGGGCCTGCTCCCGCAGCAGGCCGAGACGCACCATCGCGTGCGCGTAGCAGAGATCGGGCAGCAGTTCGATCGCGTGCGGCCCCGTCCCGGCGTGGTAGGTGGCCGCCGATCGCACGCCGTTGCCGCCGGGCATCTTCCCGGTGAGGGCCGCCACCCACACGGGCGCCGGCTGCGTGGGACGGATGGTGGTGAGGTGCATCGACGCGCCGGCGTCGAGGATGCGCCCGATGTTCGGCAGGCGGCCGCCGGCCGTCGCCACCGCGATGAAGTCGAGCGACGCCCCGTCGAGCAGCAGCACGCGCAGGTGCCCCGGCGGCTGCGCGTCACCCGCCGCCAGGGGCACCGCCGGCTCGAGCGGCAGCCGGGCTGGTCCGCCGCCCCACCCGCGCGCGGTGAGCGGCAGCAGCAGCGCGGCCCCGAGCGTGAGCGCGAACAGCGTGGCGCCCACGGCGCCCGCGCGCGGCCGCCGCGACGAGTAGTGAAGCACCGCGATGCCCAGCAGCGCCGCCGCGCAGGCCGATGTCGCCCACATGCCGAGCGCCATCCGGCGCGCCACCTCGGGCGGCAACACGGGCCCGAACAGCTCCAGGTTCCGGGACATCAGCGCCGCGGCCGTCACGCAGACGATCGTGCCGAGCCAGGCCAGCAGCCGCATGCTCAGCCATCCCGGCGAGAGCACCTGCGAGGCGAAGAGCTGCCGCACGACGATCAGCAGGTAGAACGCGACGGCGAGGTTGGCGCCGTAGAACAGCAGCAGCGGCGCGCCGAGCGGCACCACGACCGCCCACGACAGCGGCAACTGCGGGTTGAGCTGCAGGATGACGACGCCGACGAACGCCGCGCCGAGCGCCCCGGCAATCGCGGCGTTGCTCAGCATGCGGAGGTAACGCATGGCGCATACAGACTACCCTCGATCCGGCGCTCGATCAGCGGGCGGTGCGGACCCGCGGCCGGAACGCGGCACATCGACGGCCGGCGACGGGCCGGCGACGGCCATCGGCGTCACCGGCCTCACGTGCGCTGGGGCCTCGCGGAGCCCGGCACGCCACGTATACTTGAGCCGCGCCGGCGGCTGCGGATCCCCGTCACGGGACACGCCGATTCCGTCCCGGACCCACGCCGTCATGCCACACACCGCCGCCACGCGCGACCGGCCCGCCATCGCCGACGTCACGGCCCGCGTGCTGGCCAACACGCACCTGTCGGACGACTACAACGTGCTGGCGCTCGCCGCGCCGGAGATCGCCGCGGGCGCGAGGCCGGGCCAGTTCGTCATGCTGAAGCCGCGGCCCGGCCACGATCCGCTGCTGCGCCGCCCCTTCTCCATCTTCGAGATCCTCCGCGACGCCCAGGGATTGCCCACGGGCCTCACGATCCTCAACAAGCGCGCCGGCCGGACGACGGGGCTGCTGGCCGGCATCGCGCCCGGCGAGAGCGTCGCCTGCCTCGGCCCGCTGGGCCGCCCGTTCGAGGTCGTCGATCCGCCAACCGAGGCGTGGATGGTCGCCGGCGGCGTGGGGCTGGCGCCGTTTGCCACGCTGGCCGACGCCCTGATCGCGCGCGGCACGGCCGTCACGCTCTTCTACGGCGCGCGGCGCGACGCCGACCTGCACTGCGCCGGCGCGTTCGAACGGCGCGGCGTGAGGATCGCCTGCTCCACCGAGGACGGCAGCCGCGGCGACAGGGGGCTGGTCACCGTGCCGCTCGCGCGCGCGCTGGAGCGGCGCGGCGGGACCGCCGTACACCTCTACGCCTGCGGGCCGACGCCCATGATGCGGGCGGTGGCCGCGCTGGCCGGACGCCACGGCTGTCGATGCGACGTGTCGCTGGAGCAGGTCATGGGCTGCGGCCTCGGCGGCTGCTACAGCTGCGTGGTGCGCGTGCGGGAGACGCCAGGCGGTACACCCCGTTTCGTGCGCTCGTGCTCGGACGGTCCCGTCTTCGACGCCGCGCGCATCGTCTGGGAGGAACTGTAGGATGGCCGACCTCTCCACCGCGGTCGGACCGCTGCGGCTCGCCAACCCGTTCATCGCCGCCAGCGGCTGCTTCGGCTACGGCAACGAATACGCCGACTCGGGTCTCGTCGATCTCGCCGCGCTCGGCGCGATCGTCGTCAAGGGCCTCTTCCTCTCCGCGCGCGAAGGCCACCCGCCGCCGCGGATCGTCGAGACGCCAGCCGGCATGCTCAACGCGATCGGCCTGCAGGGCATCGGCGTGCGCCGTTTCGTGGACGAGCAGCTGCCCGCGCTGCGCGCCCGCGGCGCCACGGTCATCGTCAACGTGTGCGGCACGACGATCGACGAGTACTGCGAGGTGAGCCGCGTGCTCTCCGACCACGAGGGCGTGGCCGCGCTCGAACTCAACATCTCGTGTCCCAACATCAGGGAGGGCGGCATCCAGTTCGGCTGCAGCCTGGCGGGCACGCGCGACGTCGTCGGCGCGGTGAGGAAGGTGACGCGGCTGCCGGTGATGCCCAAGCTCACGCCCAACGTCACCGACGTCGCGAGCTTCGCGCGCGCGGCCGAGGAGGCGGGCGCCGACGCGGTGTCGCTGGTGAACACCTTCCTCGCGATGGCCATCGACGTCGAGACGCGCCGACCGAAGCTGAGCAACGTCATGGGCGGGCTCTCGGGACCGGCCATCCGCCCCATCGCCGTGCGGATGGTCCACGAGTGCCGCCAGCGGACCCGGCTGCCCATCGTCGGCATCGGCGGGATCGCCAGCGCCGGCGACGCACTGGAGTTCATCATCGCCGGCGCCAGCGCCGTGCAGGTGGGCACCGCGAACTTCGTCGACCCGTTCATCTGGGGCAAGCTCACGGCCGGCCTCGACGCCTACATGACCCGTCACGGCGTGGCGCGCGTGGCCGACCTCGTGGGCTCGCTGGACACCTCACCGCAGGCGCGCACATGACGCACCCTCTTCTCGTCGCGCTCGACGTCGACTCGGCCGACCGGGCACGCCGGCTCGCGACATCGCTGGCCGGCACGGCCGGCGGCGTCAAGATCGGCAAGCAGCTCTTCACCGCGGAAGGCCCGCCGGTCGTGCGGGCGATGGTCGAGGCGGGTCACCACGTGTTCCTCGACCTGAAGTTCCACGACATCCCCAACACCGTCGCCGGCGCCGTCCGCGCCGCCGCGGGGCTGGGCGCATGGATGCTCACGATTCACGCCGCCGGCGGACGCGCGATGATCCAGGCCGCACGCGAGGCGGCCGAGGACGCCGCGGCGCGCTCCGGAACGCCGCGCGCGCTGATCGTGGCGGTGACGGTGCTCACCAGCCTCGATGAGCTGGCGCTGGCCGAGACAGGTGTCGACCGGGGGCTGGTCGCCCAGGTGGAAGGGCTCGCGCTGCTGGCCAGGGAAGCGGGTGCGGATGGGGTGGTCGCCTCGCCGCACGAGATTGCGACGATCCGTTCCCGCTGCGGCAGCGGTTTCCTCATCGTCACGCCCGGCATCCGGCCGACCCCGCCGCCAGGCGAAGACCACGCGCGCGACGACCAGGCGCGCACGTTGACGGCCGCGCAGGCCATCGCGCACGGCGCCGACTACCTCGTCGTGGGCCGGCCGATCACCGCGACGGCCGATCCCGCGACGGCGGCCAGGGCGCTGCGCGCCGAGATCGACACCGCCCTCGAGGCGCGGCGGGACGGATCCCGGCAGTGATCGCCCCCACCGCGGCGTGAGCGCCGCGGCGCGGATCGCCGTACACGCCAGCGGGCGCCTACCCGAAGGTACGCGCCCGCTGGGTGGTGTGTCGCCCGGTGCCCGGGCGCCCGGCTACTTCGCCGTGATCAGGAAGTGGCCGCGCCGGTTCTGCGACCAGCAGGCCTCGTTGTTCTCCATGCAGAACGGCGCTTCCTTGCCCTTGCTGACGGTGGCAACCCGGTCGACCGGGATGCCGAGGCTCACGAGGTAGTTGCGCACGGCCGTCGCCCGACGCTCGCCGAGGCCGAGGTTGTACTCCGACGTGCCGCGATTGTCGCAGTGCCCCTCGATCATGATGCGCGTGCTGGTCCAGCGCTTCATCCACGTCGCGTTCTTCTCGAGCGCCTGGCGGCTGACATCGCTGAGATCCGAGCTGTCGAAGGCGAAGAACACGTCGCCCAGCGGCTTCTCGGCGTTCAGTTCCTCCAGCGACTTCCGCGCGAAGATCTCATCTTCGGTCAGCGGCGCCGGAGCGGGCGGCGGCGGCGGAGGCGGCGGCGGCGGAGGCGGCGGCGGCGCAGGCGCCGTCGGCGGAGGGGGAGGCGGAGGTGGCGCCGGAGCGGGTGCCTTCTTGGCACAGGCCGACAGCGTCAGGGTCGCGGCCAGGGCCAGCGCGAGCGTGAAGACGTGATTGCGGGTCATGGACGGTTTCTCCAGTCGAAGTCGACGCGGGAATCGTATCGGTCGATTCACGTGGTGTCAACGACCAGCGACGCCCGCGGCGAGCGTGACCTCGTACATGCGCAACCCGAGCCGGCGCCGGTCGCCGTTGCCCGATCGCTCGTCGGGAACGAACGTCTCGTCAGTGGTCATCGTGAGCCGGCCGCCACAGGGTTCGAGTGCGCCGGCCGGAATGGTCACGCGTTCGCGGAAATCGCTGTCGGGCGAGAACCGCTTCACCTCGCGATCGCAGGCCAGCACGGCCACCTGGGGCGGCCGGTCGAAGTAGGCGAGCGGCGACTCTCCGCCCAGGGTGAGTTCCAGGGGCGCCGAAGCGGGCGCCAGCGCTCGGAGGACCGCCCGCTCGCTGGTCCAGCGCCAGAGCTGTCCGGTCGACGGCGCGAACTCGGCCTCGTGCCAGCCCTCTCCCGCGCCGGCCACCACGCGATCCGGAGGTTGCACGTCGAACTGCTCGATGGCGGCCCGCACCGGCCTGGCGCTGCCGTCGGCGGCGGCGGCCAGCAGTTCGAGCTTCGCGAATCCTTCACCTGACAGCACGCCGGCCGGCAGCATCGTCAGGTCGAGGAAGAACCCGGGCTGCGGCGGCACCACCCACTCCCGCAGGACCGTGCCGTCGACGCGCAGCGTGACGCGGACGTCGGGCTCTCCGGCGGCCCCGAGGTTGCGCCCGCCCACCATGAGCGCGGCCTCGCCATCCCGCCGGCGGATCCACGCCGTGATGCCGCCCTGGGCGGGCCCCCGCCGCTGCCGTTCGGCTGCGCCTGCCAGCTCGGGCGTCAGCGCCCAGCCGTCGGTGGCGAACCACCCCGGCGGATCGATGTCCACCCAGTCGACGTCCTGCGGGCGGACCCCGCCCACGAACGTCGGCACGTCGAACGGCCACCGGTAGGCCATGCGGGTCCGGCGCGCGTGAGGATCGATCAGCGCGAGGTCGGTGCGGCGCGACTCGGCGAGCATCCAGACGGGCTGCCGGCCGCCTCCCAGCCAGTAATCGGCCAGCAGCGTCCACTCGCGGCCCGCGGGCGACGGCAGCGCAAGACGGGCGATCGGCTCACCGCGCGCGGCACGCCACACGGCGTGGTGCATCGCCAGCACGGGGCGGCGCGCCTCTGGCAGCGCCTCGCGCGCGGCCATCACCTCGTCGATTGCCCTGAACTCGGGTCCGCCGATGCGGCCGTAGGACATCGTGGCCGGGATGGCCAGCGCCAGGCTCGCCGCGATCAGGCCCAGCCCACCGGCCCACGTGGCGACCGGCCCGAGCGTCGCCAGCCCGCGTATGGCGAGCCACGCCACCGGCACCACCAGGGGAATCGCGTAGCGCGTCGTGATGGTCTCCTGGAAGAACAGGTGGAAGAGGAGGTAGACCCCGCCCGAAGCCGCCAGCGTCGCCAGCGCGCGCCGGTCACGCGCCACGCACGCGAGCACGCCCGCGGCCGCCGCGACGAGCACGGCGATCGCCAGCGGGGTGGAGACCCACGGGAAGACGAAGGTGCGGATCAGCGCGAAGGCCAGGCGGCGCGGTGTCGGGTTGGTGGCCACCAGATCCACGTACGCGAGATCCTCGCCAGCCTGTGAGGCCAGCGCGGCCACGTAGCCGGCCGGTCCGCCGGAGACAACGACCAGGGGCACCAGCCACAGCAGAACGCCGATGGCAAAGGTGATCGCCGCGCCCAGCAGCGCGCCCGCCACGTCGCGGCCGCGCCGGTCGGCCAGTACCAGCGCGAGCAGCGGCAGCGTGAGCCACGCCGTCTGCGACCGCATGCCGATGGCGAGGCCGCTGACGAGCGCCCCGGCCACCAGCAGGCGCCCGGATCGCATCAGCCGCGCACGGTCGACCGCCTCTCCGCGGCGGGCGCGCCCCACGTCGCGCTGGGTGGCAAACGCCGAGGCGAGCAGCGCCTGCGCCACCAGCGCGACGCCGAGGCCGGGCACGTCGCTCAGGGGCCGTGACGCGTTGAGCCAGAACAGCGGATTGGCCAGCGTCAACGCCGCGGCCAGCACGCCATGCCAGCGATTGCCGTCGAGCGTGCGGAAGAAGACGAAGAGCGGCGCGACGGCGAGCGCCGCGAGCAGCGCACCCCAGACGGCGAGTCCGCGCGCCTCGGCCCAGGTCGACGGCGCGCCGGCGGGGACCAGGCCACGCGCGACCGCGGTGCTTCCCTTGGCCAGCGCGATGAAGATCGGATACCCGGGCGGATGTGGCTGGTGCTGCGCGACGTCGAAGGCGCGGACGCCGAGCGCGAAGTTGGTGGAGTCGATGTCCTCGAGCGCGGGCGCGAGCCACGGCAGGTGACCGGCGAGGACGCCCGCCAGGATCGCGGCGAGCACCCATCGGGTGGAGGACGCCGCGGGCGGGGCGCTCACACCGGGCGCAGCCTGAAGGGCTCGTTGAAGCTGCCGAGCCGGTAGCCCTGCAGGTCGAGGGTGACGAAGCGGAACCCGGCGGCCTTCACGCCGGCGACGATGCGCGCGGCGACGTCGGGATCGACGGCGCGTGCGAGTTCGTCGCGGCCGAGTTCGAGGCGCGCCACCTCGCCGTGGTGCCGCACGCGGCAGACGCGGAAGCCGATCGCGCGCAGCGCCGTCTCGGCGTCCTCGATGGCGCGCAGTTTCTCGGGCGTGACCTCGGAGTGGTAGGGCACGCGGGAGGACAGGCACGCCGAGGCCGGGATGTTCCAGGTGGGCAGGCCGAGGGCGCGCGACCGCTCGCGGATGTCGTCCTTGGTGAAGCCCAGCGCGTCGAGCGGACTGAGCACCCCGTACTCGCGGGCCGCCTGGCGGCCGGGGCGGTAGTCGCCGCGATCGTCGGCGTTGCTGCCGTCGACCACGACGGCGAAGCCGCGGCGCTCGGCCAGGGCACACAGGTGCGAGTACAACTCGTTCTTGCAGTGATAGCAGCGGTCGGGGCCATTGGCCCGGTACGCGGCGACCTCGATCTCGGCCGTGTGGATGAACTCGTGACGCAGGCCGTGCTCGCGCGCGAGACGCTCGGCCATCTCCCGGTGCTCGACCGGGTAGCTCTCGCTCTCGGCGGTGACCGCCAGCGCGGCATCGCCGAGCACGCGCGTGGCCACCGCGGCGAGATAGGCGCTGTCGACGCCGCCGCTGAAGGCGATGATCACCGAACCGTGTTCGCGCAGCCACTGCTCGAGCTGCTGCTCGCGCTGGAGCGCCGTCGCCGCGCCGCCGGTGTCTTGCACGCGCGCCGCGGAAGCAGGGGTCATTCCTCCCAGTCCTCCTCGTCCTCTTCGTCTTCGTCGTCCTCCTCCTCGCCGCCGTCCTCGTCCTCGTCGTCGAAGTCGTCGTCCTCGTCCTCGTCGTCTTCGTCGTAGGCTTCGAGTTCGAGGGGCGAGGTGCCGACGACGCGCAGCGTCGAGCCGCACTGGTCGCAGCTGATCACGTCACCTTCCTCGACGTCGAGGTTGTCGATGTCGAGTTCTTCCTCGCATTCGGGACAAATTGCCATGATGCCTGCTCCCACGCCGCCGGCCCGCCCTCGAGGCGCGCGCGCGCGCCACACAGGATACCGAAGTTCTCCGGACGCGCGATAGAAGCCGGAATTATACCGGGATCGATTTCCGGCCCGCAACGCGCCGAGCCGACGAGGCGGCTGGCGGCGCAGCGGTCCGCCGCGGGCGTGCCGGGCCGCGTCCGGGCGGACGCCAAGCCGGGCGACGCCGGCCGGGATGCGGGAACGCGGCCCCGCCGCCAGCCGGGATGCCCCGCCCGTCGAATGCCGCGCCACCTGCACCGTGGGCTGCTAGACTCGGGCGCGATGCTGCGGAAGACCGTGATGGTGGCGCACCGCGACGCGTCGGTGCGCGAGCGGTTCGCGGCCGCGCTCGACACGGCCGGCCACCGGGTGGTGTGCGTGGCGCACCGCGCGGCGCTCGACGATGCGCTGGCGCACGAGGGTGCAGACGTGGCCCTCGCGCTGGTCGACGCCACGCTGTGGGATGGTGCGCCGTCGGGCGCGCTGCCGGCGCCGGTGGTGCTGTTTGCCGGCTCGGTGGCCGGCGCGGCCGAGGCGCGCGCGTGGGCGGCCGCCGGCGTCCGCGGCTGGGTGAACGAGTTCAGCGCGCCGCACACCATCCTCGCCAGCCTCGCGCCGCTGCTGTTCCGCGACAGCTTCGATCGGCGATCGTCGCCCCGCGTCCCGGTGGGGATTGCGGTGTCGTGCACCGCCGGCGAGACGGTGACGGCCGCCACCGTGCTGAACATCGGCACGGGCGGCCTGTCGCTGCGGCCGCTGGTGCCGATCGCCCCGGGCACCGTGATCCGCATCCGGTTCCGGCTGCCTGCGGTGCCCGAGGACATCGACGCCGACGTGCGCGTGTGCTGGACCGACGTGCGCTACGGGCTGGGCGGGCAGTTCGAGCGTATCAGCGAGGCTGATCACGCCGCGGTGGAGACGTTCGTCGAGCGCCACCTGCCGCGGCCCTGAGCCGGGCCCGCCCGGCGGCCGTCGCATCAGGCGGCGCGGAGCAGCCGCAGGGCGTTGGCCACGACGAGTACCGACGCGCCGGCGTCGGCGAGCACGGCCATCCACAGCGTCGCCTGCCCGGTGGCTGCCAACCCGAGGAAGAGCAGCTTGAGCCCGATGGCGAACGCGACGTTGAATCGGATCACCGACAGCGTGCGGCGGCTCAGCCGGATGGCGAACGGCACCTTCAGCAGCTCGTCGGCCATCAGTGCGATGTCGGCCGTCTCGAGCGCGGCATGGCTGCCGGCGGCGCCCATCGCGATGCCGACGTCGGCGGCGGCCAGCGCCGGGGCGTCGTTCAGGCCGTCGCCGATCATCGCCACCGTGCCGTGCTCGGCGCGCAGCTGCCGCACGGCCAGCACCTTGTCGGCGGGCAGCAGCTCGGCGCGATAGTCGTCGACGCCGGCGGCCTCGGCGATGGCCCGGGCCGTGGCGTCGTGATCGCCGGTGAGCATCACGACGCGATCCACGCCGTGCGCGCGCAGCGCGGCGATTGCGTCGCGCACGTGCGCGCGCACCTCGTCGGCCACGCCCAGCAGGCCCACGGCGCGGCCGTCGAGCGCGAGCATGACGGGCGTGCGGCCGCGACCCGCGAGGTCGTCGAGGTGATCGTGGAGCGACGGCGTGCAGAGGCTGCGCTCCTCGAAGAGGCGGTGGTTGCCGAGCACCCCGGCACGGCCGTTGACCGTGCCCTCGGCGCCGCGGCCGGGAATCGCGCGGACGGCGTCGGCGGCGGCCACGGCGACGCCCTCGCGGCCCGCATGGCGGAGGATGGCGCGGCCCACCGGGTGCTCGGAGCGCGACTCGATGGCCGCGGCCGCGCCGATCACCTCGTGCGGCGTGGCGGCGCCGAGCGCGACGACGTCCTTCACCTCCGGCTCGCCGCGCGTGAGCGTCCCCGTCTTGTCGAAGGCGACGCAGCGGATGCCGCCGGCGCGCTCCAGGTGCGCGCCGCCCTTGATCAGCACGCCGCGGCGCGCCGCCGACGCCAGCGCCGAGACGATCGAGACAGGCGTGGCAATCACCAGGGCGCAGGGACACGAGATGACCAGCAGCACGAGGGCGCGATACGCCCAGGCCTCGAACGGCTGGCCGAACGCGAGCGGCGGGATGGCGGCCAGGGCCGCCGCGCCGGCGATCACCACGGGCGTGTAGATCGCCGCGAACCGCTCGACGAAGGTCTGCGACGGCGCGCGCGAGGCCTGCGCCTGCTCGACGAGGTGGATGATGCGCGCGATGGTGGAGTCCTCGCCCGGGCGCGTCACCGCGACCTCGATGGCGCCCGTGCCGTTCACCGAGCCGGCGTAGACCGACTCGCCGGGATCCCGCGCCACGGGCGCCGACTCGCCGGTGATCGCCGACTGATCCACTTCCGTGCGGCCGCGGACGATGTCGCCGTCGATCGCAATCGTCTCGCCGGGCCGCACGAGCACGATGTCGCCCGGCCTCACCTTCGCCACCGGCAGCCGCACCTCGACGCCCTCGCGCAGCACCACCGCGTCGCGCGGCGCCTTGGCCATCAGCGACGCGATCGCGCCGCGGGCCCGCCCCACGCTGTAGCCTTCGAGCCATTGCGCGGCCGCGAACAGGAACACCACGGTGGCGGCTTCCACGTACTCGCCCAGCGCGAGCGCGCCCGCGACGGCGATCACCATGAGCACGTGGATGTCGAGCGTGTGGCCGCGCAGCGAGTGCCAGGCGCGGCGGAGGGTGGGGCCTCCGCCGGTCAGCGCCGCGGCCACCAGCGCGGCCGGCGCCGCGATGCTGCCGGGCGCGGCCCAGTACAAGAATCCCCCTGCCGCCATCAGCACGCCCGACGCGGCCGTCAGCCAGGTGACTGCCGGCACGCGGTGAGGCGCGACGACGGCCGGCTCGCCTTCGGCGGCCTCGGTGGCCTTCAAGCCCGTCTCGCCAATCGCCGCGGCGATGCGCGGCGCGTCGAGCGCGGCCGGATCGAACCGGACCCGCACGCGCCGTCCGACGAGGTCGGCCGAGAAGCCGCGCACGCCGGGCAGCCTCGCCAGCCGCTTCCCCACCAGGCGCACCTCGTCCTGGCAGCAGAGGCCCGCGACGTCGTAGCAGGCCTCGGCGCGCGGCGCCGCCTCGTGCTCAGCCGGCACGCTCATGACGTCGCGCTCACGCCGCGGCGGGACGCCCGCGGCGCAAGGCGCTCCTCGACGTGCCGGCGGGCCTGCGACAGCAGGTCGTGGATGTGGTGATCGTCGAGGGAGTAGAAGACCATCCGTCCGTCACGGCGCGCCCGCACCAGGCGCAGCCCGCGCAGCAGCCGCAACTGGTGCGAGACGGCCGACACGGTGTGGCCGAGCAGCGTCGCGAGGTCGCAGACGCAGAGCTCGCCGGCCGCCAGCGCGTCGAGCAGCCGCACCCGCGTGGGGTCACCCAGCAGCCGGAACGTCTCGGCCAGCGTGGCGGCGGCCGGCGGCGCGGCCATCGTCGCGCGGGCGCGCGCGATGCGCGCGGCGTCGGCGTGGAACTCGGCACAGCCCGCCGGGCGGCCGGCAGGCGACAGCGGCCGGCGGGGCGCGGGCCGCGCGTCGATGGCGCGGACGGCAGATGAGGCGACGCGTCGCGTGAACACTTGAGCAGACATTCAAGCGTGAGGATAACGTGGATCCGCCGCGAAGGGAAGCCGTGCCAGGGCAGGAACCGGCGCGCCGGCCAGCACCGGGGTGGATCGATTCGGTGCCGTCAGGCGCACCGGCCGGCGACGCCCCCGGCCCGAACACACGAGCTCGCTCCTGGCTCCCGCGACGCGGCCATGACCCGCCCCACCCACGCCCGTCTGTTGACCCCCCGCGGTCGTCTGACTAGCATCGTTGGCTGGCGTTCACGAGATTGTTCGGCGAACGGCAGGCCGGCGGCGCCCGCGGGCCCAGCCCCGCGACAGGAGTCCATCCGTGATCGAGGTCCGACACCTCACCAAACGTTACGGCCGCGTGACGGCGGTCGACGACGTGAGCTTCAGGGTCGAGAAAGGCGAGATCCTGGGCTTTCTCGGCCCCAACGGGGCGGGCAAGACGACGACGATGCGCATCCTCACCGGCTACATGCCGCCCACCGAGGGCAGGGCCATCGTCGCCGGATTCGACGTGCTCGACCAGCCGCTCGAGGCCAAGCGACGCACAGGCTACCTGCCGGAGACGCCGCCGCTCTACCCCGAGATGACCGTGCGCGAGTACCTGGCGTTCTGCGCGCGCATCAAGCGCGTGGCCGCCTCCGATCGCGACCGGCGCGTCAGTTGGGCGATGGAGCGCACGCGCGTGGCCGACATGGCCGATCGCCACTGCGGGAAGCTGTCGAAGGGCTACCGGCAGCGGGTGGGCCTGGCGCAGGCGATCCTCCACAACCCCGAGGTGCTCATCCTCGACGAGCCCACCGCCGGCCTCGATCCGAAGCAGATCCTCGAGACGCGCGACCTGGTCAAGAGCCTGGCCGGCGATCACACGGTCATCCTCAGCACCCACATCCTGCCCGAGGTGAGCCAGACCTGCCAGCGCGTGGTGATCATCAACAGGGGACGGGTGGTGGCCGTCGACACGCCGGCCAACCTCACGGCACGGCTCAAGGGCAGCGAGGGCACCTACGTGCTGGTGGACGCGGCCGGCGCCGATCCCGAACCGGCGCTGAAGGCCGTCGGCGGCGTCCTCCGGGTGGCGCGCAGCGACCAGCACGGCGCTGCCGTCGGCTACGAGATCGAGAGCGAACAGGGGCGCGACGTGCGGCGCGACATCGCACGCGCGGTCGTCGCCGGCGGCTGGGGCCTGCTGGAGCTGCGGCCGCTGCGCATGAGCCTCGAGGAGATCTTCCTCAGCCTCACCACCGAGGAAGCCCCTGCCACGGAGGCCGCCAATGGGTAACGTGCTCGCGATTGCCGGCCGCGAGTGGCGCGCCTGCGTCGCCTCGCCGATCGCCTACATCGTGACGGGGCTCTTCGCGCTGCTGTTCGGCGCCTTCTTCGTGCTCTACCTGTTCATGTTCGTCGAGCAGGGCATCCGGATGGGCGCGATGGGAATGGGCGGCCCGGTGAACGTCAACCAGATGATGCTGCGGCCGCTGCTGGGCAACATGGCGGTGGTGATGCTCTTCATGCTGCCGATGCTGACGATGCGCACCTACGCGGAGGAGAAGCGGTCGGGCACCTTCGAGCTGCTGCTCACCTCGCCGCTCACCGACACGCAGATCGTGCTCGGCAAGTTCCTCGGCGTGCTGGCGGTGTTCGTGCTCATGCTGCTGGTGTCGGGCCTGAACCTGTCGCTGCTGTTTCTGTGGGGCCAGCCGGAATGGAAGCAGCTGGTCACCTCCTACCTGGGGCTGCTGCTGATGGGCGCCAGCTTCATCTCGCTCGGGCTGTTCCTGTCGAGCCTCACGCGCAGCCAGGTGGTGGCCGGCGCCGCCACCTTCGCCATCGCGCTGCTGCTCTGGATCGTCAGCTGGTTCGGCGAGAACGCGGGCGAGACGGGCCGCGTCATCGCGTCGTTCCTCTCGGTGATCGAGCACTACGAGGACTTCTCGAAGGGCGTCATCGACACCAAGCACGTGGTCTACTACCTGTCGTTCATCGCGTTCGGCCTGTTCCTGACCGTGCGGTCGGTCGACAGCGAACGGTGGAGGGGCTGAGCCATGCTGAAGCGGATCATCGACATCCTGGGCTGGCTCGGCGTCGCGGTGGTGATCGCGGCCGTCGTCGTGCGGGCGCTGCAGCCCGGAAACGTCGAGGTGTGGCGGGGGCTGGCGATTGCCGGCCTCGTCACCATCGTCCTCTACATCGCCGGCCAGTGGCGCGAGATCGGCGAGTCGTTCCGGCGCCGCCAGACGCGCTACGGCGCGCTGTCGCTGGCGAGCGTGCTCATCGTGCTCGGCATCCTCGCCGGCATCAACTACATCGCCACCCGCCAGGACAAGCGGTGGGACCTGACGGCGGCGCAGCAGTTCTCGCTCTCCGACCAGACGCGCAAGGTGCTGGGCAGCCTCGCGCAGCCGCTGGAGATCGAGGTCTACTCGCGCGCCGATCGCTTCGCCGACTTCCGCGATCGCCTCCAGGAGTACCGCTACGCGTCGCCGAAGGTGGAGACGAGCTTCATCGACGTGGACCGCGAGCGGCAGCGCGCGCTGCAGAACGGCATCAGCGCCTACGACACGGTGCTCGTGCGCTACGCCGGCCGCACCGAGCGCGCCACCGGCAGCAGCGAGCAGGATCTGACGAACGCCATCATCAAGGCGGTGGAAGGCAAGTCGAAGAAGGTGTACTTCGTGCAAGGACACCGCGAGAAGGACACCGTCAGCAGCGACGAACGCACCGGCTACAGCGGCATCGCGCAGGCGATGGGCCGCGACAACTTCGCCGTCGAGAAGCTGGCGCTGGCCCAGCAGGCCGACGTGCCGGCCGACGCCGACGTCCTGGTGATCGCCGGCCCGCAGATCGATTACCTCCCGCAGGAGGTGGCCGCGCTGAAGCGCTACGTGGACCGCGGCGGGAAGCTGCTGGTCATGCTCGATCCGCCCGACACGCCCGACGCCCCGCCGCTCACCAACCTCCTGGGGTTCCTGCAGGAGTGGGGCTTTGGCACGGGCCACGACATCGTGCTGGATCTGGTGGGACAGGCCACCCTGGGCAGCCCCGAGATCCCCGTGGTGGCGTCCTATCCACCACACCCCATCGTCGACACGCTGAACGTGATCACGGCCTTTCCGGCCACCCAGACCATCTCCACCAGCACGGTCGCCGGCGGCCGCACGCCGCAGGCGTTTCTCGAGACCAGCCCGCAGAGCTTCGCCAAGAAGGACCTGTCGGTGCTGCGCGCCGGCGGACAGGTGACGGTCGACGAGGCGAAGGGTGACCGGCACGGCCCGCTGGTGATCGGCGCGGCGCTGTCGGCCGACGCGCCCGACGCGCCGGCCGCGCAGCCGGATCCGGCGAACCCGGCGGCGCCGCCGCCGGCGCCGCAAACGCGGCTGGTGGTGATTGGCGACTCCGATTTCGCCGCCAACAGCTCGCTGGGCTTCGGCGGCAACCGCGACCTGTTCATGAACGCCCTGAACTGGCTGGCCGGCGCCGATTCGCTGATCTCGCTGCGGCCGCGCGATCCCGAGGACCGTCGCATCACGCTGCCCCCGAGCGGGCGCGGGGTGACGGTGCTGCTGGCCTCGGCGATCCCGCTCGTCTGCTTCGGCGCGGGCTTCTTCACCTGGTGGCGGAGGCGATAGCCCGATGTCACGCGGAACGACCACGGCGGCGTTGCTGGCGGTGCTCGTCGCGCTCGGCGCCTACATCTGGTTCGTCGAGCGCGGACGGGAGCCGGTGAACCCGGACGCGAAGCCGAAGGTGTTTCCCACGCTGCAGGCCGATCAGGTGGAGGAACTGAAGGTCACCAGCAGCAAGGGCGAGACCACCGCGCTGAAGAAGGAGAACGGGATGTGGCACGTCACCGCGCCCATCTCCGCCGAGGCCGACACGGTCGAGACGATGGCCATCCCCTCGGGGCTCGCCAGCCTCGAGGAGCAACGCGTCGTCGAGGAGCAGGCCTCGGATCTGGCCGCCTTCGGCCTGGCCCCGCCGCGCATCACGGTGGAGTTCAGGACGGCCGGCCACGCCGCGCAGCGCCTCGAGTTCGGCGAGAAGACGCCGACCGGCGGGGACGTCTACGCCCGGCTCGGCGACAGCACGCGCGTGTTCCTCGTGCCCGCCTGGCTCGACAGCACGTTCGATCGCGGCACGTTCGACCTGCGCGACAAGGGAGTGCTGAAGCTCGATCACTCGAAGGTGGATGGCGTGCAGGTGGTCGCTGCGGGCAGGACGATCGGTTTCGCCAGGCGCGAGGACCGCTGGCGCATGACGGCGCCGACCGATCTGCGTGCCGACGACGGCGTCGTCAGCAGCCTGCTCAGCCGTGTCGCCAACGCCCAGATGAAGGCCATCGTCGCGCAGGAGGCGACCGACCTGGCGCAGTACGGGCTGGCGCCGGCCGCCTTCACCGTCAATCTCGACGCGGGCAGCGCCCGTTCGACGCTGCTCATCGGCAGCACGACGGCCGACGGGCTGCGCTACGCGAAGGACGCGTCGCGGCCGATGGTGTTCACCATCGACGCGACGATCGCCGCCGACCTGAACAAGGCGCCCGACGACTTCCGCCCGAAGGATCTCTTCGAGTTCCGCAGCTTCACGGGGCGCCGCTTCGAGGTCACGCGTGACGGCGTCACGCTCGTCTTCGAGAGGAGGAAGGGCGAGGGCGAGAACGCGCTGGAGAAGTGGACGCAGGTGCAGCCGGCCGCGGACGTGGAGGAGGCGAAGATCGTCGATCTGCTCTCCACCGCCTCGAACCTGCGCGCCCTGTCGTTCGTCGGCACGCTGCCGGCCGGCGCGACGCCGGTGGTGGCCTTCAAGGCGATCTCTGACGAGGGGGCGCGCGAGGAGGCGGTCAGCCTCTTCCGTGCCGGCGACGACGTCTATGCCACGCGCGCCGGCGATCCGGGCGCGGCGAAGCTGGCCGCCGTCGACCTCGACTCGACGCTGAAGAGCCTCGACGCGCTGAAGCCCTGACGGCCCGCCTTTGCCCCGCCGTCGGGAAGCGGAGATGATGCGCGGCATGGCTAGCAGCCCGTGGCGAAAGTGGCGCTGCATTGGACGGGCGGGGCATCCCGGCTGGCGGCGTTGCTCCTCGCTCAAATACTGGCCGCATTCTCGGTCGTCGCGCCTGGCCAGCCGGGCGCCGCGCCCGTCTCGGTGCGACGCGGCACTTCCACCACGGACTGCT
>JBDIBB010000065.1:0-23268 GCA_039812685.1 Vicinamibacteraceae bacterium | reverse complement strand
ATCACGCGCTTCGACCGCCGCAGCGGGCAGTCGCGTCAGATCAACGTGTGGCCCGAGAACATCATGGGCCACTCGGCGCGCGACATGAAGGAGCGCTTCCAGTGGACGTTCCCGATCGTGTTCCACCCGCTGGATCCCAACGTGCTCTTCATCGGGTCGCAGCACCTGTGGAAGACGACCAATGGCGGCCAGTCGTGGCAGCAGATCAGCGGCGATCTGACGCGCAACGATCCGGCGACGACCGGACCCTCGGGCGGTCCGATCACGCTCGACCAGACCGGCGTCGAGACCTACGCCACCATCTTCACCATCGCGCCGTCGCACCAGGAGAAGGACACGATCTGGACCGGATCCGATGACGGGCTGGCGCACATCACGCGCGACGGAGGGAAGAACTGGGCCAACGTGACGCCGCGCGATCTGCCGGCGCCCTCGCGCATCAGCCTCATCGAGGCGTCGCCGCACCGCGCCGGCAGCGCGTACCTCGTCGCCAACCGCTATCAGAGCGGCGACCGCGCGCCCTACGTCTACCGGACGGCCGACTACGGCGCCTCATGGGTCAAGATCGTGACGGGCATTCCGTCCAACGACTTCCCGCGCGTGATCCGCGAGGACATCAAGCGCCCGGGCCTGCTCTACCTGGGCACGGAGCACGGAATCTACGTGTCGTTCGACGACGGCGCCCACTGGCAGTCGCTGCGCCTGGATCTCCCCGTGACGCCGGTCCACGGCATCGTCGTGGAGGCGCACGACCTGGTCATCGGGACGCACGGCCGGTCGTTCTACGTGCTGGCCGGCATCGACGTGCTGCGGCAGCTGGCACCGGAGGTGACCTCCGCGCCGCTGCACCTGTTCCGTCCGGCGGGGCTCGAGCGGACACGCTCGGCGCCCATCGCCACGACCTGGCGTTCGTCGGGTGGCGGGGCGCCCGGCGGGATGGCCATCGACTATTACCTGGCGAAGGACGCGGGGAAGGTGACGGTGGAGATCCTCGACGCCGGGGGGCAGGTCGTGCGCGCCTTCACGGGTCTGCCCGAGGAGAAGAAGGACGCCGAGGCGCGACCGGCGGGTGGCGACGAGGAGGAGTTCTTCGGGCCGCCGCGCCCGCCGTCGGTGGGCGTGAAGAAGGGCATGAACCGCCTCGTATGGGATGGCCGGTACGCCGGCGCCACGACGTTCCCGGGCCTCATCATGTGGGCGGGCAACGTCGCTGGGCCGCTGGCCGCGCCCGGTGACTACCAGGTGCGCGTGACCGTCGACGGCGAGACGCGGACGCAGCCGTTCGCGGTCGTCCGCGATGCGCAGCTCGCCGGCGTGACCGACGCCGACCTGCGGGCGCAGTTCGACCTCGCCCGGCGCGTCAACGAGAAGCTGTCGCTCGCGAACCAGACCGTGATCAGGATTCGCGACCTGAAGGCCCAGGTGAAGGACCGGGTGGGGAAGGCGGTTCGCGATCCGAAGAAGGATGCGCGGTATGCGTCGGCCGCCGACAGCCTCACCGGAACGCTCACGGCGATCGAGGGCGAGATCTACCAGTGGCGCAACCAGAGCAGTCAGGATCCGCTGAACTTCCCGATCAGGCTGAACAACAAGCTGGCGGCGCTCAAGGGCACCATCGAGAGCGCCGACGCGCGTCCCACGGACCAGAGCGTCGAGGTCTTCGAGATGCTGTCCTCGCGGCTCGATGCGGAGATCGCGAAGCTCGACGCCGTGGTGAAGACCGACGTCGCGGCATTCAACCGGCTGACTGCGGGGCGCAAGGTGGCGCCCGTGCTCGACGCGGCGGCGCCGGCAAGACCGGGCGCGTAGGCACGATATAATCGGCGGCCCGGGAGGCGCCGATGCTGGTGGCAAGGCGGTACCGCCTGCGTGGCCGCGTGCAGGGCGTGGGGTTCCGGTTCTTCACCGAGCGCGCGGCGCTGCGTGAGGGACTGCACGGGTGGGTGCGCAACGCACCGGACGGCACCGTCGAGATAGAGGCAGAGGGCGAGGCTGACGCGATGGCGCGCTTCGAGGCGCACATCCGCGTCGGCCCGCCCCATGCCCGGGTTGAGGGCCTGGAGGCGACTGCCCTGGCGCCGCACGGGCGGACCACCGGTTTCATGACGCGGGGCTGAGGCGCCGCGGGGAGCGACGATGACAAGCCTTGCGGTGGGCCAGGCGCAGATCGATGCGCTGAAGGCACGCATCCGCCACGTGCCGGACTTCCCCAAGCCCGGCATCCTGTTCTACGACATCACCACGCTGCTGAAGGATCCGGCCGGGTTCCGGGAGGCCGCCGACGCGCTGGCGCGCCCGTTCGAGGGCGAGGGCATCGACGTGGTGGCCGGCGTGGAGAGCCGCGGATTCATCTTCGGGGCGGCACTGGCCGACCGGCTCGACACCGGGTTCGTGCCCGTGCGCAAGAAGGGCAAGCTGCCGGCGGCCACCGTGTGCGAAAGCTACGCGCTGGAGTACGGGACCGACAGCCTGGAACTGCACGCCGACGCCGTGCGCGCCGGGCAACGCGTTCTGGTCGTCGACGACTTGCTGGCCACCGGCGGAACCGCACGTGCCACGGCCGCCCTCGTGCGGAAGCTGGGCGGACACGTGCACGCGCTCGCCTTTCTCGTGGAGTTGACCTTTCTTGCCGGCCGCGCGAAGCTGGAGGGCGAACGCGTCGTGTCGATCCTGCAGTACGCCGAGTAGCGCGTGTCCTGTGGGCGTGTAGCTCAGTTGGATAGAGCGTCCGCCTCCTAAGCGGAAGGTCCCCGGTTCAACTCCGGGCACGCCTACCACCACAACCCGTCTTCCGGTGTGCAATCCCGGCCCGCGGTGGGGATCGCGGGAACCAGTGCTACACTGGGGCGTTTGCGACCCGTATCAGGGCCCCTCCGTCACGATGAAGACAGCCCAGCGTCAACACCTCAAGAGCAACGAACTGGTCGAGACCCTCGTCCATGCGCGCCGACTGCTGCAGGAAGCCGGTCCGGGCGTGTGGCGCGGCCTGATGGCGGCCGTCGTCGTCGTCGCCGTCGCGACCGCCGTCTTCGGCTGGCGCAGGTATTCGACGCAACAGGCCCTGGCCGCGTTGGCCCTCGCCGAGGCTGTCGATGTCGCGCCCGTGGCGCCGCCACCGTTGCCGGCGCTGCCGGGACAGCCCGCACCGCCACCGCCGCCGGCCGGAAGCTACCCGACCGAACAGGCTCGCCGCGAGGCAGCCATCGCGAAGTACCTCGATGTGGCCAACCGCCATGGTGGGTCCGACGCGGGCCGCCAGGCGCGGTTCCGGGCCGCGGTTCTGCTCACGGAAGCGGGCAACCTCGCCGAGGCCGAGCAGCAGTTCAAGACCCTGGATACGCAGGGGGGGACGTCGCTCTTCGCGCGGATGGCCCGCCTGGCCGTCGCCGACCTCCAGGTGCGTCAGGGCCAGTACGAACCGGCCATCGCCACCTTCCGCGGCCTGACGACGAATCCCGGCGACACGCTGCCCGTCGACGCGCTGCTCATGCAGCTCGCCCGGGCGCAGATGCTCGCCGGCCGCGATGGCGAGGCCGTCCAGCCGCTCACGCGCATCGTCGATGAGTTTCCGCAGTCGGCCTACGCCGCCGACGCGCGGCGCGAACTCGACCGGATGAAGGCGAAGGCCGGGTCGTAGCGGCGGGTTGCGGCGCGTCAGAGCACGCGCAGCGTCTCGAACTCGGGGATTTCCTCCTTGAGGGCCAGTTCGAGACCGATGTGCAGTGTCATCGGGAGGCTCGGGCAGCCGACGCAGTGGCCGGTCAGCCGCACGGTGGCGCTGTTGTCGTGGACACCGATCAGTTCCACGTCGCCGCCGTCGGCCTGCAGCAGAGGTCGCACGCGCAGCAGTACGGACTCGATTCTCTCGCGCTGGATCATGACAGGTCGTGACCTCGCGATGGTAGTATAGCGGCTCTTGCTGGAGGGCCTCCCTGTTGCCGGCCCGCGGATGACCGACTCCTCTACGTACAACGTCGATCACATCGTCGTCGGCCGCAGTGCGAGGATGCGCGCGGTCTTCGATTTCGTGCGCGTGATTGCCGACAGCGACAGCAGCGTGCTGGTGACGGGAGAGACCGGCACCGGCAAGGAACTCATCGCCAACCTGGTGCACCACTCGAGCGCCAGGCGCCACCGGCCCTTCGTGCCCGTGAGCTGTGCCATCCTCTCGGAGACCCTGATCGAGTCGGAGCTCTTCGGGCACGAGCGCGGCGCCTTCACCGGCGCGATCAAGGACCGGCCAGGGCGGTTCGAGCTGGCGCAGGGCGGCACGATCTTCCTCGACGACATCGACGATGTCCCGCTCTCGATGCAGGTGAAGCTGCTGCGCGTTCTCCAGAACCGGACGGTCGAGCGGCTGGGCAGCACGCGCACCATACCCGTGGACGTCCGGGTGATCACCGGCAGCAAGCGGGACTTGCGGCAACTGGTGGCGGAAGGGAAGTTCCGCGAGGACCTCTTCTACCGCCTCAACGTCATCCCCATCGTGCTGCCGCCGCTGCGCGAGCGCCGTGAGGACATCCCGGTGCTCGTCGAGCACTTCGTGCGGCGATACTTCCGGCAGCGCGGGGAGGAGCCCCGACAGATCTCGCCGGCGGTGCTTCAGGCGTTCTCGCGGTATCCGTGGCCCGGCAACGTGCGCGAGCTGGAGAACGCCTGCGAGCGGATCGCGCAGACCTGCACGTGCGACACCGTGCGTGTAGGGTGCGTACCAGCCACGGTGCTCTTTCACAAGTACGCCGAGGATCAGGATCCCATCCTGGAGACGCACGTGCAGCCCTCGCCGGTGTCGCTCGACGAACGCCTGCGCGAGGTGGAGACGAACCTGATCAGCTGGGCCCTGCGGGTGAGCAACGGCAACAAGTCGAAGGCGGCCGAACTGCTCCAGATCAAGCGATCCACCCTCGGGGATCGAATCAGGAAGCTGGATCTCTCGCACCTGACCACCGACAGCGTCGACTGACGGCGGAGGCGCCCCGGCCTGCCGGGTGCCCGCCGAGAAACCGCAAGTGGCACGCGCGATCTCGGCGCTTTTTGTTGAATTTCCCAACAATCGAAGCGGTATTCCGGGCCTGTGGGCTGGCACCGGGGTTGCTGGTGTGTGCCGTATGGCTCGGATTGGCGCCTCGTCGGCCCTCCCTCCACCCGCGCCGCTGCACGTGCAGGTGCTGGGTCCCGACGCGAACCAGCGTGCGCTCGCCGACGCGCGACGCCTGCTGAGTTCGCGTTCGAGCGGGCGCTTCCGGCGCGATCGGCTGGCCCACGCCACGCGCGTCGTCGCGCGGTGCGGCGCGCGGACCGTGGGCGTGGCGGCCTACGAGCGCGTCGGGACGGAGTTGCGCGTGATCGAGATGGCGGCCCAGGCCGCGCCTGCCGTCTGTCCCGCCGAGGTGATCGCGCAACTGCTCTCGGCGCTCGAGATGGCCGCTCTTGCGGGCGGCTGCCGGCGCGTCGTGCTGTTGCCGGATGCGGTGCTGGCCGCTTCCACGCTGGAGCCTCTCGGGTACCGCGTGATGGTGGAAGGCGCACCCGGCGGGTGGCTGGAGAAGACCTTCCGGGCGTGACGCCGCAGCCGCGCCGGTGCGTCATCCATCCGTCAGTTGAACACGGCGGCCGGAATGCCCAGGGCCTGCACGCCCGCGGCGATCTCCTCGAGGCGCTGCCGCGGCACAGCCTGCAGGCGTTCCCACGCCGGCAGTCGAGCCAGCGTGTAAATCTGGACTTCGCGCGGGTGGATGCGTGCCACCGCCGCCGTCCACGCCGCCACGGCCGCCGGCGTCGTGTTGTCGACGCGTCCACGCGGTTCGCGGACGAACATCGCCTGAACGACGATGTCGGGCAGGGCGGCCAGGGCGTCGACGATCTGCTCGACGGGGATCGAGGCCGCGTTCACCTGGCGCAGGCCGTCCTGGGTTGCCGCATCGAGTTTCATCCCGCGCTCGTCGAGTCGGCCGAGTGCATGCCTGATCGCGGGCACGTGGGCCGTCGTCGAGTTCGAGAGGATGCCGATCGGCGTCGCCGGAGCCACCTCGGCGCGCACGCGCCGCAGGCTCTCGACGACCGCCGGGAATTCCGGGTGCAGCGTGGGCTCGCCGTGTCCCGCCAGCGTCCAGCGATCCAGCCGGGTCCCACCGGCAACCGCCTGCAACGCGGCCTGGCGCACGGCTGCCGCCACTTCGCCGGGATCGGGCCATCGATCGACAGGATCAGCTTCGCGTGACTGCGTCCAGCCGTACTGACAGTAGACGCAATTGAACGAGCACACCTTGTGATTGGCCGGCAGCAGGTTGATCCCCAGCGAGGTGCCGAACCGGCGCGAACGGATCGGGCCGTAGACGATCCCGCCGTGGAGGGCCATGCACCTGAGCGGGCCCGAAGCGGTGGGTGGGGTGTCGGTCATGAGACAGCCGGCCCGGCGTGGGACGACGGGGCATGCTGGCAGCCAGGACGCGAGAAGTCAATTCCGGCGATGTCGCATCCCGGCGATGTCGCGTCCCCAGGGCGCCGCGAGAGGATTGTCGTGGGCCGACGACGGAGGGGCGGCGAAGTGGCGAATCTCCGTCGGCGACGAGGTCGCGCGACGCCAGAACTGCCGGAGAGCCGTAAGAAGGCGGTGAAGCCGGCACGCCCGCAATCGACGTTGCGTGATTTTCCGTGTGTTTCGCGCGATCGGAGAAGTGGCACCACGTTTGCGTAATGACGGGCCGTAGGCCGGTCGCCCGCCGCGGGCGCGCCCGGTTCGCCGAATGGGGGCCGGCGAGCAGGGTTCGCAGCGGCGGGCCCGGGTTCGATGGACACCTTCCACCACAACCAGGCGGGTTCTGCGACGGCCGGACAATCCGGCCAGGTGACTGGCATGGCTGGCGCGACTCTGGAGACGCCATGATCGATCGCGAGAAGGTGCTGACGGTACTGCGGCGGCGATTCGCCGGTGCAACCGAAGGCGACCTTGCCACGGCGGCCAACGCCATCGTCGGCCTGACTGACGAGTGGGTGGACATCACGGATCAGGAACCCGATCTGCTCGCACATCTCACCCGCGCGTGTGGCCCGGAGTGCTTCGTCTCGGCCGAGTCCCGCGACGTGACCGACTTTCGGCTTCTCATGCGGCGATCGGGTTGATGCGGGTGCGGCACTTCCGCTGCCCGTGTGGCGATTGCGTCACGGATGCGCCGGCCGGTGGAGCGGGGAGTGGGGCTGCGGAGGGCAATTCGCGGGATTTCGGCCAGGATTCTGGTGGCGGCGCACGGCGACGTCGTGGCGGAATCCTGGCACTTCGTATGCAATGGTTCTCGTCGTGGTTCGGCAGTCGTCCCGACACGTTCACGGACACAGGCGTCGCGACGACCTCGACAACACGTTCGGTGGTTCCCGGGGATCGAGTTGCGGTGCGCTCACGGCGCACAGACAACATCCTCAAATCCCCACCGCGGTCGGCCAGCCCTACAATTGGTCGACCGTTCTCGACCGCGTTCGATGACCCACCCGACCCATCTTCCTCAGGGTGTCGTGGGCCCGCGACCGGTCCTCGGGAACAGGTTCTCGCCGGCGGCCGGCCTGCCGTTCCGGCATCTGCGCTAAGCTGTCGGTCACGACTCGACCGGCAGTGCTCACCACCAGCCGCATGACGGATTGCGCTCGATGACTTGGCCCCATGCGAGGCGGGCGTTCGTGCTCGGCCTCTTCCTGTCTGTCGCGTCCGGACCCGTCCACGGGCAGGACGCGCCTCCCGCACCGACCAACGACGATTGCCTGATGTGTCACGGCGACACGTCGGCGCAGCGCGCCAGCGGTTCGTCGGTGTTCGTCGATGCCGCGCGGTTCGCGGAGTCCGTTCACGGGCAGTTGGAACTGGCCTGCACCGCCTGTCACCTGGACCTGGCGGCGGCCGAGTTCCCGCATGCCGAGCAACTGATGCCCGCACGGTGCGACGCCTGCCACGACGCCAGCGCGTTCGAGGCCAGCGTCCACGGCCGCGCGGTGGCCGCGGGGATGGTCCCGGCGCCCACCTGCTGGAGTTGCCATGGCAGCCACGACATCCTGCCGTCGAGCGACCCGCGGTCGCGGACCTACCGCCTCAACGTGATGCGCACCTGTGCGCAATGCCATGGGGCGTCGGGTGCCGAGCAGGGGCGGCCCGGCGGCAACGTGGCGGCGCTGTTCGAAGACAGCATTCACGGGCGCGCGTTGCTGCGCAGCGGGCTCACGGTCGCACCGAGCTGCGTCTCGTGCCACGGAGCGCACGACATCGCGCCGCCGAACGAGGCTGCGAGCAAGGTGAACCGCGCGAACGTCGCGGCAACCTGCGGCGCGTGCCACGAGGGCATCAAGCGCCAGTACCTCGGGGGCACCCATGGCGCGCTCGTGCAGAACGGCGATCCCCGGGCGCCGGTCTGCGTCGATTGCCACAGCGCGCACCACATCCAGCGGGCAGACGTCGAGCAGTGGCAGGTGGATGTCATCCGCGAGTGCGGCAACTGCCATACCGACAAGCTTCGCACCTACCGCGACACGTTCCATGGCAAGGTCACCGAGCTGGGCTTCGCGCGTGTTGCCACGTGCGCGAACTGTCACGGTGCGCACGAAGTGCTGCCGGCCAGCAACCCGGCGTCGCCGGTCTCTCCCGAGGGGCGGCTGCGCACGTGCCAGAAGTGCCACGCAGGCGTGAACGCCAGCTTCGCGGCCTACGATCCCCACGCCGACACGCACGACCGGACGCGCAACCCGCTGCTGTTCTTCACGGCCCGGTTCATGGAAGTGCTGCTCGTCGGCGTGTTCTCGTTCTTCGGCATCCATTCGGGGCTCTGGTTCGCGCGTTCGTGGCGGGAGGTGCGCCGGCACCACGCCGCTGCGGCCGTGACGGAACCACCTCCGGCCGCGGCGCCGGCTGAAGGGCCGCCGGCCGATGAGGAGCGCCCGCGATGAGCCCACACGAGGACGCGCGCTACGTGCAGCGCTTCGACCGCTATCACCGCATCACGCACGGCCTGCTGATGCTCAGCTTCCTCGGGCTCGCCGCGACCGGGCTGCCGTTGCGGTTCAGCGGTGCCCCGTGGGCCTACTACCTGTCGAGGGTCTTCGGCGGGTTCGAGACGGCCGGCACCGTGCACCGGGCGTGCGCGGTCGTTCTCATCATCGTCTTCATCGCGCACATCGGGCGGCTCGTGCGCCGCGCGGTGGTGGAGAAGGACTACTCCATGTTCTGGGGGCCGGCCTCGATGGTGCCCCAGCCCGGCGACCTGCGCGAGATGGCGCAGCATTTCAGATACTTCGTGGGACGTGGCCCGCGGCCGAAGTTCGACCACTTCACCTACTGGGAGAAGTTCGATTACTGGGCGGTGTTCTGGGGCATGTTCGTGATCGGCGGGTCGGGGCTGATGCTCTGGTTCCCACGGTTCTTCGCCCACGTCGTGCCCGGATGGGCGTTCAACGTGGCGATGCTGGTGCACGGCGAGGAGGCTCTGCTCGCGGTCGGCTTCATCTTCACCGTGCACTTCTTCAACGGCCACATCCGGCCTGAGAAGTTCCCGATGGACCTGGTGATCTTCACGGGCCGCCTGCCCCGGCACGAACTCGAGGAGGAGCGACAGGGCGAACTGGCGCGGCTCACGGCCGAGGGCCGTCTCGGCGCGCTCGAGGCGTCGCCGCCGAAGCCCTTCGTCGTCACCGTCGGCCGGAGCATCGGCACCCTGGCGGTCGTCATCGGGCTGTCGCTGGTCGCGCTGATCGTCTACGCCGTCGTGTTCTGATGCGGGCGGGCCGCGGAGCGCCCGCGGCGCCGCGCGCTCGCGCCAGATGTGACCTGCGCACGCGTGGCGGCCCCGAGCGGTCGGCCCGAGTGCGATCCTGGAGGTTGGAATGTCGGATACGCGCCCGCCATCCGTGCGCCAGAACGCGATCACGCAGTTCGGCGTGCTGCTCACGACCGTCAGTGCCGTGCTGTTCCTGGTGCTGTTCGTCTGGGACTTCTTCGGCCTGCATTCGAACCCGTATCTCGGCATCATCTCGTTCCTGCTGCTGCCCGCCGTCTTCGTGCTCGGGCTCGTCCTGATTCCGGTCGGCATCGTCCTGGAGAACCGGCGCCGTCTGGCCGGCCGGCCGGCCGCCACTCACGCGTGGCTGAAGTTCGATCTCAACGACCCTGGCCAGCGCTCGCTGGCGACGGCCGCCCTGGGGCTCACGATCGTCAACGTCGTGATCGTCGGGCTGGCCATGTACAAGGGCCTGGAATACATGGACTCGGTGTCGTTCTGCGGCCAGGTCTGCCATACCGTGATGGAGCCGGAGTACACGGCCTACCTCGACGGTCCGCACGCCCGCGTGAAGTGCGTCGAGTGCCACATCGGACCTGGCGCGCCCTGGTTCGTGAAGTCGAAGGTCGACGGTCTTCGCCAGGTGTGGGCGGTGACCTTCAACACGTACGAACGTCCCGTGCCGTCGCCGGTGCACGACCTGCGCCCGGCACGCGACACGTGCGAGCACTGTCACTGGCCGGAAAAGTTCACGGGAGACGTGGTGCGTCAGTTCGTCAGCTACAGTGACGACGAAGCCAACACCGAGGCGGTGACCGAACTGCAGCTTCGGGTTGGCGGCGGCGGCTGGCGCCACGGCGGCCCGAACGGGATCCATTGGCACACGGCGTCGAACCTCAAGGTCGAGTACATCGCGGCCGACGACAACCGGGAACAGATCCCGTGGGTTCGCCTGACGGCGCCCGATGGACAGGTGACCGAGTTCGTCGTGGCAGGCGTCTCGCGCGAGTCGCTGGCCGGGCGGGAAGTCCGCACGATGGATTGCGTCGATTGCCACAACCGGCCGAGCCACCGGTTCGCGCCTTCGCCCGAGCGGGCGGTGGACGCCGCACTGGCCAATGGCCTGCTGCCTCGCGATCTCCCGTTCATGCGGCGGGAGGCGGTGGCGGCCCTGACACAGCAGTATCCGGATCGCGCCACGGCGTTCGCGATGTTCGACCAGCGGATTCGGGCCTTCTACGCCGGAAATCCTGCCGGGGCGACGCCAGGACACGTGGATCGCGCCGTGGCGGGTCTCCAGCGTGTCTATGCGTCCAACGTCTTCCCGGCGATGAACGTGACGTGGGGGACGCATCTCAACCACCTCGGGCACACGGATTCTCCAGGCTGCTTCCGCTGCCACGACGAGGCGCACGAATCGGCCGACGGGCGCACCATCAGCCAGGACTGCACGCTCTGCCACAAGTGACGGCGGCCCGGGGGCCTTGTGAGCCCGCGCGCCCCGCCCCTACAATGCGCGGGGATGTCCACCGTCGAACTCGCGTCGTGCCTGGCGCGCACCGAGCGCGAACTCGGCCTCCGCGCGCGCCAGTTGTCGGCCGTGGCGGAGTTCTCGCGCTACTCGCTGGCCGGCTACGAATTGTCCGGACTGTTCGAGCGTGCGGTGACCCTCTCCGTCGAGGCCCTCGGTGTGTCGATGGCCGCGATCTTCGAGCCCGTCCCGGGGTCGGAGCTGATTCTCATTCGTGCCGGCGCCGGGTGGCGCGAGAGCGTGGGCGGCCAGCTCCTGCACCGGCTGGAGCCCGGCAGCGCCATCGCGCGCGTGCTGGCCCACGGCACGCCGGTGACCGACGATGGGCCGTACGCCGGCGGCCGCGGAGATGGCGTGCCCCTGCTGCGCGAGCACGGCGTCGTCTCCGGCATGGCGGTCGCGCTGCCGACAGCCGCGGGGCCGCAGGGCGTGCTCGCCGCCTACGCCACCGAGACGCGCGCGTTCAAGCCAGAGGACGTGTACTTCCTGCAGATCATCGCGACGATGGTGTCCGGCGCGCTGGAACGCAAGACGACCGAACGCGGCCTGCTGGAGAGCCAGATTCGTCTTCAGAGCGTGCAGAAGATGGAGGCCATCGGCCGGCTCGCGGGCGGCATCGCCCACGATTTCAACAACATCGTCCAGGCGATCGGCGGCTACACCGAGATCCTGCTGAAGAAGCTGCCGGAGCACGACGCGCTGCACCGGCATGCGGAGGAGATCAAGAAGGCCGGCGACCGCGCCGCCGCCCTCACCCGGCAGCTGCTGGCCTTCAGCCGCCAGCAGATGATGCAGCCCACGGTGCTCCAGTTGAACTCGGTGGTGCGCAACGTCGAGTCGCTGTTGCGGCGAGTGATTGGGGAGGACATCGAGCTGGAGACGGCGCTCTCGCCCGAGCTGGGCGCCGTGCGCGCCGACCCGGTCCAGCTCGAGCAGGTGCTGATGAACCTCGCCGTCAACGCCCGCGACGCGATGCCCGAGGGCGGCACGCTGACGATCGAGACCCGCGACGTGGTGCTGACGCGGTCCGATCAGCGTGAGGCCTTCGCGATCAAGGGCGGCCCGTACGTCCTGCTCTCGGTGTCCGACACCGGGCACGGCATGGACGCCGAGACGCGGGGGCGCGCCTTCGATCCGTTCTTCACGACCAAGGCGCCGGGCCGTGGCACCGGCCTCGGCCTCTCCACGGTCTACGGCATCGTCAAACAGAGCGACGGCTACATCTGGATGGACAGCGAACTCGGGCTGGGCACTCGCGTCCGCATCTACCTGCCGCGCGTCCACGAGCCCGTGACCGCCGTGGAGGCGCGCCGCGCGACACGCCCCCCGGCGGGACCGCGCGGCCATGAGACGCTGCTGCTCGTCGAGGATGAAGAGGGCGTCAGGGCGGTGATCTCCGAGTGGCTCGAGAGCCACGGCTACACCGTGCTCACCGCGGGCAACGGAACGGAGGCGATCGCCGTGGCCGCCGCCGCGTCGCGGCCCATCGATCTGCTGATCGCCGACGTCGTGATGCCGCAGATGGGGGGGCCGGCGCTGGCGGAGCGGCTGCTCGCCCAGCGGCCCGAACTGCGGGTGGTCTACGTGTCGGGGTACGCCGACGAGGCGATCGGCGATCCACGCGTGCTGGCCGCCGGCGCCGCGTACCTCCAGAAGCCGTTCTCGCTGGATGCCCTGCTGCGGAAGGTGCGGGAGATCCTCGATTCGCGTTGACGGCCGGGCTCACGCGAGGCTCTGCTTCGCGATCTCGACCAGGCCTGGCGCGCGCGCGTCGAGGGTCTCGATCCACGCCGCATCGAGCCCCAGCTCGTTGCTCACGGGATCGGCCAGCAGATCGATCGCCTGCGCGTCGCAGCCGAAGCCGAAGCGATGGGCCAGGAGGTTGGCCGCGTAGATGACGGCGGTCTCGCGCCGCATCTCCCGGGCGGCCCGGTAGTCGTGGTGGCAGTTCACGATCTCGTCGAAGGACTCCGGTAGCCGCCACTTCCGCAACGCCACGCTGCCCATGGCCGCATGACGTTCCACCAGCGCCAGCTCGACATAGACCGGCGGGACCATGCGCCCGGTCTGCTTCCAGTGCCGGTGGGCCTGCTTGAGCAGCACCAGCTTGCCGATGTCGTGCAGCAGTCCGCACAGGAAGGCCTCGTCGATCTGCGTCCGCGCGCGCTCGGCCACGAACCGCGCCAGATACGCGACGCCCAGCGCGTGATCCACCAGGGCGCGCCCACGGTCGCCGTACACCTCGGGGTCGTGCATGCGCGAGGCGAGACACACCGTGAGGACGATGTTGCGGACCGAGGCCGTGCCCAGCCGGACGATGGCCTCGGCGACCGTCGAGATGGCCTGCAGCGGCGACGAGAAGGCCGAGTTGGCCATCTGCAGCACGCGCGCCGCCAGAACCTGATCCTTGGAGACGACGCCGGCGAGCTGCGCGACGTGCACCTCGGGATCGGCGGCGATGTCAATCACCCGGTGCGCCAGGGTTGGCAGGACCGGGACCGCCGTGTCGTCGTCCCGGATCCAGGCCCAGGGATCTCCGGCAGACTCACTTTCCGGGGGCAGCGGCAGGGGAACGCTCAAGACGTGCCCTCCCCGGAAGTGGTGTCTCGTGACTTCGTGACGATCAGCTCCACGAAGATCTCCTGTGCGCCCATCCGGAAGGGCAGGAGCACGCGCCGGCCGTTGGTCATCGGCTTGATGAAGAAGTCGGATCCAATCGTCACGGTGGGCACGGAGATGGCCCAGGCATCGCCGTCGGCGGCCATGCGGGTGCGGAACGAGCCGGCCACCATGTTGGTGATCTCGCCGATGGCGTCGGCGACCTCGCCGTTCACCTCGGTTGGCGGCAGGCCGAGCATGGCCCCGGCGATGTCTCGCGCCGTGTCGAGGGTGCTGTAGAAGGCGACCAGCCCGCAGGCGGAACCGGCGAAGCCGACCGTCCCGACCACATTGGAGCCGGATCGGAGCGCCTCGCCCTCGATGGGGTCGCCACCCGAGAGTTCGCGGAACACCATGGTCTCGAAGACCTCGGTGGTGGCGCGCCTGAGGTGCTGGACGGTCTCGGGATTCACGGCAGTCACTCCTCGGCCGATGGCGCGGCGGCAATCGCGCGGCGCGTCATGGATTCACCTGGCCAGAACGGCGTCGATTTTCTCTTTGATGACGTCGGGCGTGAACGGTTTGACGACGTAGTTGTTGACGCCGGCGCGCAGCGCCTCGACGATGTCGTCCTTGGCGGCGTTGGTGGTGACCATCAGGACCGGCACGTGGGCGTGCGAGTCCATGGCCCGCACGGCGCGGACGAACTCGACGCCGCTCATCTCCGGCATGTTCCAGTCCGTGATGATCATGTCGACTGCGCCCTGCGCCAGCCGTTCGACGCCTTCGCGTCCATTGGCCGCTTCCACGCAGTCCTGATGGCCGATCTTCTGGAGCGTGTTGATGATGATCCGGCGCATGGTGGACGAATCGTCGACGACAAGGAAACGCATGACCTCTCCCGGCAGTAAACTGGCATCGCGGGCGGGCGCGCCGGCGGTGATGCCGACGGGATAATCGGCAGGCGCGCCCGACGTCTTGAGGCGAGCGCGCACCCGCGACGGGTGCGGGGGAGGGAACCGATGGAGTCGAACACCGGCAGCCGGCCGGCGGGCGGCCCCCTGGTGGTCGAACTGGGCGGGCGACGGTTCGGCGTGGAAGATCTCGCGCACGTGAACCGCATGATGACCATCGGGCGCGTGCTGCCGAATGCCGCGCACGAGATCAACAACGCCCTCCAGGTGGTGAGCGGCCTCGTGGAGATGCTGGACGCGCGCGACGACCTGCCGCCACAGGTTCACGAGAAGCTCGGCCGTGTCGCCGCCCAGACGGGGCGCGCCACCGCGCTCGTGCGCGACCTCCTCGCCTACACCCGACGCGAGCAGGCGGCGGTGGCCCGCACCGACATGGTCCGGCTGGTGCAGTCAACCCTCAGCATGCGGCACTACCACCTGTCGCGCGATCGCGTGCGCGTGTCGACGCGGGTCGACGGCGACGGGCCGGCCTGGTGTCGCGTCGATGCCCACTACCTCCAGCAGGCGCTGGTCAACCTCGTCCTGAACGCCGAGCAGGCGCTGCGGGGACGCCCCGACCCGCGCCTGACGATCGCGGTCGAGGTCGGCAGGGGCGAAGTGGCGGTTCTGGTGGAGGACAACGGCGGCGGACTGCAGTCGGACGCGGCCGCGCGGGCGGGCGAGCCGTTCTTCTCGACGGCCGATACGCGCACGCTCGGCCTGGGCCTCGCGGTGACGCGCGCGCTCGCCGAGATGTTCGGAGGCCGCCTCGAACTCGAGGCGCTGGGCACCGAGGGGACGCGCGCCTGCCTGCGCCTGCCCAGGGCCGATGCCTGAGCGGCGCGTCGGATCAGGACGCCGCCTGGGACTCGTCCGACAGATTGAGGCGGTGCAGCTTGTCGATCAGCGTCGTGCGGCTCAGCTGCAGCAGGCGTGCCGCCTGCCGCTTGTTGCCGCCCGTCTTCTGCAGGCAGCGGAGAATCAGTTCACGCTCGAGCTGCGAGACCACCGACGTGAAGTTGATGCCCTCGTCCGGAATGGCGACCGTCGGCAACAGCAGCGACGCCGCCGGCTGCACGATTTCCTCGGGAAGCGTGCGGGGCGCGATCTCCCGTTCCGCACCCGAGAGCGCCACGGCGTGCTCGACCGCGTTCTCGAGCTGCCGGATGTTGCCCGGCCACGAATAGCTCATCAGCACGCGGAGGGTGTCCTGCGTCAGCGTGCGCGGCGACAGGTTGTTGTTCCGGCAGCTCTTGGTCACGAAATGACGCGCCAGCAGCGGCACGTCCTCGCGCCGTTCCCGCAGCGGCGGCAGCGTGATCGGAATCACATTGAGCCGATAGTAGAGGTCTTCGCGGAACTGCCCCTCGCGCACCATCTTGCGCAGATCGTGGTTGGTGGCCGCCAGGATGCGCGCGTCGAACTTCACGGACCGCGACTCGCCGACGCGCTCGAACTCGCGCTCCTGCAGCGCGCGCAGCAGCTTGGCCTGCAGCGGCAGCGACATCAGGCCCACTTCGTCGATGAACAGCGTGCCGCGATGAGCGAGTTCGAAGCGCCCGACCCGGGCGTTCACCGCGCCGGTGAAAGCGCCCTTGGCGTGGCCGAACAGCTCGGCTTCGACCAGCGATTCGGGAATCGCCGCCGCGTTGAAGGCCACGAAGCGCTGGTCGGCGCGCGGGCTGTTGTGGTGGATCGTGCGCGCGATCAGTTCCTTGCCGGTCCCCGTCTCGCCGTGGATCAGCACGGTGCTGTTCATCGGCGCGACCAGCTCGAGCGTCGCGAAAATCTGCTGCATGGCGGCGCTCTGGCCGATCACCGCGTCGAAGCGGTAGCGATCGCGCAACTGCGCCCGCAACTCCGCGTTCTCCTGCCGCAGTCGCCGCTGCTCGAGCCCGGTGTTGAGCACGCGCGAGAGCTGCGCGAGCTGGAAGGGCTTGATCAGGAAGTCGATCGCGCCGCGCTTGATCGCGGCCACCGCCTCGGTCACGCCCCCGAATCCGGTGATGACCACCGCCAGGACGTCGGGGTAGCGCGTGAGCGCCTCGTCGAGGACGTTCATGCCGTCGGCATCCGGCAGCCGCAGATCGACCACCAACGCGTCGTAGGCGAACGACTTGAGCCGCTCGATGGCCTCGGCACCCTCCGACGCCTCGGCGACGGCGAAACCGTCGGCCGTCAACCCCTCGGCGATCGTCGCACGCAGATCCGCTTCGTCATCAACCACCAGCACCGTGGGCTGCTCTCGAGTGCTCATGGGCGCCAACATCCTTCTTGTCAGGCGAGTGACGGCAAACCGTCACATGTCGATCCGTCGACGGGCGATAGTCTAGACAAGACTTGGCGCGAGATTCAAGTAAGAACACAGACTGGACGATTATCCGACGATGGCCGTGTCAGCCAATCGTCCCGCAGGGCCTCATGACGACCACTGCTGAGTTCGGGCTTCCGCTGGAGGTTCTCGTCGTCGACGACGAGCCTGAGGTGCTCGATCTGATCGTCGAGTACTTCCAGGCCCGGGGGATGCGCACATCGGCCGCTCGCGACGGCCGCAGCGCGATCGCGGCCCTGGAGCGCGATCCCGCGCGCTTCGGACTGGTGGTGACCGACCTGCAGTTGCCTGGCACCGACGGCCTGGCGGTGCTCGAGGCCGCCCGCCGCGTCAATCCGTCCTGTCACGTCGTGATCGTCACCGGCTACGCCTCGCTCGAGTCCGCGATCCGGGCGGTGCGGCTGGGCGCCTACGACTACCTGACCAAGCCGTTCTCGCTGGGGCAGTTCGACGTCATCCTGACCCGCCTGCACCATCGTCTGACGCTGGAGGAGGAGAACCGCCGCCTCTCGCGGCTCGTGGTGAACCGCGAGCAACCCGAGGTCCGCCATGCCCTGACGGCCAGGCTCGAGGCGATCGACCTCCGCCTCGAACGCCTCGAGTCGCTGCTGGGAGACCTGCAGCGGCGGCTGCCTCCCGCGCCGTAGTCCACTCCCGCGGTCGCCTCGCGCGAGGGTGAGGGCGCCGAGCAGCGCCCGCGCCAGGCAGCCAACCCAGCAGGTCGTGTGGCGCGCCGGCGCCCGCTGCGTCGGGCCGGGCCGCCCGACCCGGCGACGAGCCGACCGCCTGCTCGCTGCGCGGCGACGCTGACTCGAGACGCCGGTTGACGCAACGACGTCGGGCTTGTCGAGAATCCGACACGTCGGCGCCGGTTGCTTCGTGATCTTTCCGCCAAATCACGATCGCTGCACGGGCGCTGACCCGGGCACGCGCCTTGCCCCTGTGCTGGCCCGACGGGCGTCCAGAAGGAATCGGCCTGGACGTCCCCAACTTGAGGACCAGCCGTGGGCGATCTCTCCGATGCCGCCATCGTCGATGCGTTGAGACGGTCGATGACCAGCGCTGCCGCCAGGCAGGTGGTCTCGGCCTCGAACCTTGCCAACGTCAACACGCCTGGGTACCGCACCCGCGAAGCCAGCTTCTCCGACGCCCTCGATCAGCAGATGAGCTTGCAACTGGCGGCGACGCAGCCCGGACACCTCGGGAGCATCAGCGACGCGGGCCAGCGCGGGGACACGCGCGAGGTCGAGGGCCTGGCGGCGCGTCGTGACGGCAACAACGTGCAGATCGACCGTGAACTGCTCGCCATGACGCGTGCGGGTGGCGAGTTCAGCAGGGCGCAGACGGCACTGGCCGCGAAGTTCCGGCTGGTGCGGTACGCCATCAACGAAACCCGCTAGGCCGAAGCGAGGCCCTGATGTCCACCCTCAATGCCGCGATCACCGCCAGCGCCAGCGCGCTCAACGCCGAACGCACCCGAATCGAAGTGGCGGTGTCGAACCTGGCCAACGCCGAGTCGACACGGGGTTCCGACGGCAAGGTCTACCGGCGGCGGGACGTCGTGCTGGCGTCGGCCCCGGTGGAAAGCTTCGACTCGGCCCTGGGCCGGGCGAGCGCCACCGGCGTGAAGGTGGTCGAGGTGGCCCAGGACCAGTCGCCCGGACGCCGGCGCTACGAACCGTCGCATCCCGACGCCGATGCCGAGGGCTACGTCGAGTTGCCCAACGTGGATCCGGCCGAGGAGATGGTGGACATGCTCGGGGCGGCACGGGCCTACCAGGCCAACCTGACGGCCATCTCGCTGATGCGCGACCTGGTGACGCGCGCGCTCGAACTGGGACGGGGATAAGCCATGCCTATCGATCACGTACTTGGCGGCATCCAGACGCCGCCTCTGCTGCCCGGGCGTCCGTCACCGCGCGAGTCGTCGCCGTCGAGCGGTCTCGCCGCGTCCTTCGGGAACATGGTGGAGGCCGTCGAACGCACCAACGCGGGCGCCAATGCGGCCGTGGGCCGGATGCTCGACGGGTCGGGCGACGTGCACGATGCCATGATCGCCCTCCAGCGTGCCGATCTCACGCTGCAGTTCAGCGTCCAGGTGCGCAACAAGCTCGTGCAGGCCTACCAGGAAATCATGCGCATGCCCGTGTAGGCGGCCGCCCTGACGCTTCGTGGACCCGACGCCCGTGAATCCCGAACAACTGCTTGCCCGGCTCAAGGCGCTGCGCGAATCGTTCTCGACGTGGCAGCTCCTCTCGATGGCCGCCGCCTTCGTCATGGTCGTTGTCGGACTGGTCGTGCTGACGCGCTGGGCCGGCGCGCCCACTTATCGACTCCTCTTCAGCGACCTCGACCCCGAGTCGGCCTCGCAGGTGGTGGCGCGGCTCAGGGACGAGAAGGTCTCCTACGACCTCGTGGACGGGGGCCGGGGGGTGCGGGTGCCCGAGGACCGCATCGACGAATTGCGGCTGACCTTCGCCGGTCAGGGCATGCCCGCGGCCGGCCGCATCGGTTTCGAGCTGTTCGAGGGCACCAGCTTCGGGTGGACCGAATTCCTGGAGCAGGTGAACTACCGGCGCGCGCTCGAAGGCGAGCTCGCGCGCACGATCACGACCATCTCCGACGTGGCCGGCGCGCGCGTGCACATCGCGATGGGCCAGAAGGCGTTGTTCGCGCGTGAACGGACGCCGGCCAAGGCGTCGGTCACGCTGCGGTTGCGCGGTCCGCGGCCGCTGGCGCCGGCGACCGTGGCCGGCATCCGCAATCTCGTCGCGTTCGCGATCGAGGACCTGCGGCCGGAGGCGGTCGTGGTCATCGACGACCGCGGCCGTCCGCTGGCGGTGGGCGGCGACGAAGCGGATCCCGGCGGGCCGGCTCAGCTCGAGGCCAGAAACGCGCTCGAGGAACAGGTGGCACGCAGCATCGGCGCGATGCTCGATCCGCTGGTCGGCGCCGATCGTTACCGCGTCCGCGTGTCGGCGCAACTGAACCACGAGTCGCAGGACGTGGTGGCGGAGGTCTTCAGCCGCGACGGTGCGCTGCGCAGCGAAGAGCGCGCCGTTGACGCAAGCGGCGGCGCGGCCGCGGCGATGGGCATCGCCGGCGCACGGTCGAACCTGCCCGAGCCGCCCGCGCCGGGCACCAACACGCCTGCCGTCCCGGCGGCGGCCGCGCCGGGGGCGGTCCCGGCCCTCGCCGGCCAGCAGAGCACGCGCGAACGGCGCAACTTCGAACTGGATCGAACCACGACCCGCACGGTTCGTCCCCGCGGCGGGGTCGTGCGCCTGTCGGTGGCCGTGCTCGTCGACAACGCGATCGAAATCGGCACCGACGCCAATGGCGGTGTGACGTCGGTCTCCAAGCCGCGCGATCCGGCGTTTCTGCAGCAGGTGAACGAACTGGTGTCGCGGGCGGCCGGGCTCGACACGGCGCGCGGCGACGTGCTCACCGTGCAGAACATCGCCTTCGAGCCGGTGGCTGGCTTCGTCCCCGAGACCACGCCGCCGGGTGCAATGCAGCGTCTGGGGCCGGTGTGGCTGGGACTGGCCCTGACGGGGATGGCCGCTTTCGGGGCCGGCGGGTTCTTCCTCTTCAGGCGCCGGCGCCACAGCCCGCCGGCGGTCGCCAAGGCCACGGTGGCCACCGAGGTCCTGCCACAGCAGCAGCTGCCGCGCACCATAGAGGAAATCGAGGGCGAGATCGCCGCGCAGCTCGACGCCGAGGTCGCCGCCAAGGCCGACCGGAAGATGCCCGTGCTCACCCGGCGGATTGCCGGCCTGGTACAGGCCGAGCCTGAGGCCGCCGCCCGCCTGGTGCGGTCGTGGCTGGTCGAGGAGAAGAAGGCATGAGCGCCGCCAGTGCACAGACGGCCCAGCTCGAGCTGTCGGGTCTGAAGAAGGCCGCCGTCCTCACGCTGCTGGTGGGCGAAGACACGGCGTCGCAGGTCTTCAAGCACCTCACCGAGGACGAGATCGAGCGGATCGCGCGGGAGGTGGCGACGATCGGCCGCGTGGCGACCGAGCAGGGCACGTCGGTGCTCGAGGAGTTCCACTCGATGTGGCAGGCCGCCGACTACCTCACGCGCGGCGGCGTGGAATACGCCCAGAAGCTGCTGGTGAAGACGCTGGGGCAGGAGATGGCCCGGCGGGTCCTGGATCGCGTGGTCAAGTCCTTCGCGTCGACCATGGCGTTCACCGCGCTGGAGAAGGCCGACCCGCAGCAGTTGTCGAAGTTCATCCTGACCGAGCACCCGCAGACCATCGCCCTGATTCTCGCGCACCTGAAGCCGGCGCAGGCGTCGCTGCTCCTGAACTCGCTGCCCGAGGATCTCCGCGTGGACGTCATCACGCGCATGGCGAGCCTCGACGAGATTTCGCCCGACGTGATCACGCGCATCTCGTCGGTCATCGAGCAGCGCCTGAAGTCGCTCGGCGGCGCGGCCCACGAGTCCTACGGCGGCGTGCGGGCGGTGGCCGAACTGCTGAACCGGCTGGATCGATCCGTCAGCCAGCCGGTGCTCGAGTCGATCGAGAACCAGTCGCCCGATCTGGCGGTGTCGATTCGCAACCTGATGTTCACCTTCGACGACCTGATTGGCGTGGAGGACTCGGCGCTGCGCGAGATCATCCAGCGTGCCGACAAGAAGGTGCTCACCATCGCCCTCAAGGGCGCGAGCGAGGAGATCCGGGGCCGGTTCTTCCAGAACATGTCCAAGCGCGCCTCCGAGATGGTGAAGGAGGAGATGGAGGTGATCGGCGCCATCCGTCTCCGCGAGGTGGAGAAGGCGCAGCACGAGGTGGTGGCCATCGCCCGCAAGCTCGAGGAAGAGGGACTGCTGACCACCGGCGCCGCGGCGGGCGAGCCCTATGTCGTCTAGGGCGCAGCGGCTGGCCACCGGCGTTCAGGTTCAGCGCTTCCGGTGGGAGGGCAGCGGCGAGGGCGGTTCGGGCGCGGCCGGCGTTCTCCAACTCGTGGAGCCGGACCCGGAGCCCGCGGTTGCGATCGCGGCGCCGGCGGCGGCACCGGCGGAGATCGAAGCACACCTGGCCGCGCTCGAGCGTGAGGCGTTCACCAAGGGTTATGCCGCCGGGGAACGCGCCGGCCTCGAGGCCGGCGCGCGGCGCGCCGACGCGATGCTGCGCCGCGTGGCGCAGACCATCGAGAGCCTCGGGCAGCTGCGCCGGACGATCGTCGAGCAGACCGAGCGCCAGGTGGTGGATCTCGCGCTCACGCTGGCGCGTCGCGTGGTGCACCGCGAGATCTCGCTCGATCCTCAACTGGTCGCGGCGCTCGCCCACGTCGCCCTGGAGCGCCTGGGCGAACGTGTGCCGGCCACCATCCGCCTCCACCCCGACGACTATGCCACCGTGCTCTCCCAGCGGGGCGAGCAGTGGGAGGGCAGCCAGGTGACGGTCGTGCCCGACGCGGCGGTGTCGCGTGGCGGCTGCCTGGTCGAGTCGGACTTCGGGTTGATCGACGGCTCGGTGGACGCGCAGTTCAACGAGCTCTCCCGCGCCCTGCTGGACGAGGACCGGCAGGAGGCGTTGCCGGAGATCGCGCGTGCCGGCTGAGACGTTCTCGCTCGACCGCTATCTCGAGCGGGCGCGTGGCGCCGAACCGCTGCCGGCGCTGGGCCGCGTGGTGCGCACGGTGGGCCTGCTGGTGGAATCGCGGGGGCCCCACGCCCGCGTGGGCGAGTTGTGCGAACTGATGTCCTCACACGGCGAACCGCCCCTGCCGCTGGAAGTGGTCGGCTTCCGCGACGGCCTGCTCCAGTCGGTTCCCCTCGGCTCCACCTCCGGCATCCGTCCCGGCGATCGCATCGTCGCGCGGGGCGGCACGGCATCGATCCGGGTGGGCGAGGGACTGCTGGGCCGCGTCATCGACGGCCTGGGCCGGCCGCTGGACGGTGGCGGGCCGCTCGTGTCCTCCGGCACCTACCCGCTGCAGCCGCCGCCGCTCAACCCGCTGGCGCGCGATCCGATCGTGTCGCCGCTCGGCACGGGCGTGCGGGCGATCGACGCGATGCTCACCTGCGGCCGCGGGCAGCGCATCGGCGTGTTCGGCGGCAGCGGCGTCGGCAAGAGCACGCTGCTCGGCATG
>JBDIBB010000064.1:0-23353 GCA_039812685.1 Vicinamibacteraceae bacterium | reverse complement strand
GTGGAGCGGGCGATGTACTGGACGACCGGGGGCCGGTTCTACGAGGCGGGAACGAACTCGCTGGCGTCACCGCGGTAGTCGGAGGGCAGCATCTAATCGTGCGGATAGGACACTAAAGTCGCCTATTACATGGACTACTTGCAGATGAGGCGAGCGGAAACGCCTGCGGATCGGTTGGTGGTCGATCTGGTACCTTCTCTGCACGTCGTCATCGCAGTGTTCGTGTAGTCGTGCAATCCGTCGTGGCCGACTTCCCCGGCAGGCCGGGCCTTCCGCCTCGCTCTCGTCCCCACTCCCTGCGTCATCTCCGCCGTCTTGCGGCTGAGTGCGCGGCGTCGCCCGACGTGTCCGCGGCGCTCGCGCACCTGCAGTCGGGCCTGCGCGAGGTGTTCGGCGACCACGTCGAGGTGGAGCGCCGGCCGGCGACGTCCGGAGGCGCGTTCGCCGCCCGAACCTCTCCGCGCGGCGAGGCTGCGGCACGCCACGTGGACGTGTCGCTTGGTGCCGCCGGTGGCGACGAGTCGGTGGTGCGGCTGCCGGCGACGTGGCTGGGGCCGCGGGAGAGTGCGGCGGTCGCGCGGCTGCGGGCCGAGTTCGCCATGGCGCTGCAACTGGTGGCGGCGCGGTCCGAGGCGGCCCGGGCCAACGCGCTGGTCGCCTCCGCGTACGGCTTCGCCCGGCGCCTGGCCCAGGCGCGCGGCGCGACGGATCTCCGCGACCTCATCGTCGACACCATCGCGACGGCCGTGTCGGCCGAACAGGGGTCGCTGGCCACCTGCGAGGAGCCGGAGGGCCTGCTGCGCATCACGGCGACGCGCGGGTATCCGTCGGTGCTGGTCGAGCACCTGCGCATCGCGCCGGGCCGCGGGCTGCTGGGCCAGGTGTTCGAATCGCGGCGCGCGATGCTGGTGACCGACGTGACGGGCCTGCCGCAGCACACGCCGCGGCGGCGCTATCGCACATCGTCGTTCCTCGCCGTGCCGCTGCTGGCGCAGGGCGAAGTGGTGGGGGTCGTCAGCGTCGCCGACCGCAGCGATCGCCAGCCGTTCAGCCGTGCCGACCTCACGGCCGCGCGCGCGCTGGCGGCACCGGCCGCGCTCGCGCTGCGCGGCGACCGCCAGGCCGAGCAGGCGCGCGAGCTGTCGCATGCCGCCACCGTGGATCCGCTCACGGCGCTCTTCAACCGCCGCTACTTCGCCACGCGCATCGAGGAGGAAATCGAGCGTGCCCGCCGCTACTCGCTCGAGCTCTCGCTGCTGCTGATCGACGTCGACGACTTCAAGCGCATCAACGACGAACTGGGGCACCTCGCCGGCGACTACCTGCTGCGGCAGATCGCGGAGGTGCTCAAGCGTTCGGTGCGCGTGTTCGACGTGTGCACGCGGTTCGGCGGCGAGGAGTTCGCGATCCTCATGCCGGGCAGCGGCGTGAACAACGCGATGATCGTCGCCGAGCGCATCCGGGCGCGCGTCGAGCAGGCCTCGCGCGACGCGGGACCGCTGCCGGCCCACATGCGGCTGACGGTCAGCCTCGGGCTGGCCACGCTCGTCTCCGACGCCAACCCGCACGAGCTGATCGCGCGCGCCGACCGCGCCCTCTACCGCGCCAAGGCGGAAGGGAAGAACTGCGTCCGCATCTCGTAGGGGCGGGTTCGAAACCCACCGCTGCGCCGTCATCCAGTCACCGCTCCGATGCCGACACCGCCCGCGCCGGTCTCGCCGGGGTGCGTCTCACCGCAGCAGCGTCGCCGTCTCGTTGGTGCCGGCGCTCCAGAACCGCTGCGGCGTGCTCCAGTACATCGACCGCTCGACGGCGACCGGGGCCGACGACTCCACGACGAAGCCGACGCGTTCGCCGTCGGCGAGACCGAACTCGGCGGCGCTCACCGTGAGGCGCTGGCCCGCGCCCAGGCTCCGCCACGCGACGAGCGGCGCGCCGCCCTCGCGCAGCGCGCGCAGCGTCACATCCACCGGCGATCGCCCCGGGTTGGCCACGAGGATGTAGGTCTCGGCGCGGCGCGGACCGCCCACCTCCCCTTCGGCCAGCACCCAGAGCGTGCCCAGACGCGTCAGCCCGGTGGAGTTGTGCCCCTCGTACCAGGATCGCGGCTCCCCCGGCCAGTACATCGATCGCTCCACGACGATGGGGACGGTGCTGTCGAGGGCGACGGAGACCTCGGTGTCCTCGAGCCCCGGCAACTCGTCCAGGTGGATGGTGAGGCGGCTGCTGGCCGCCACCTGCCTCACCTCCCGGCGCGCTTCGCCGGCCGGGGTGAGATAGCGGAGCGTGACGGTCGCCGCCGTGGTGCCGGGATTCCCGATGAGCAGCCACGTGTCGAAGAAGGGTCCCGTCCGGCCCTCGGCCACGAACCAGGCGCGGGCCGGCGCCTGGATGGCGGGCGACACGTGCCCGCCCTTCCACAGCGCCCCGTCCAGCCCGAAGTACATGGCGCGCTCCACCGTCACCTCGCTGCCGGCACGCACGCGGGCGGCGAATGCCCGGCCGGCCAGTTCGGACACGGAGTTGGCCAGCAGCGAGACGCGCGACTCGGCGCCGGCCGTGTACCGCCGGCTCACCACGCGCCCATCGTCGACGAGGAAGTCGATGTCGAGGGAGACGGCCCACGGGTGCGGGTTGGCCACGAGCAGCCAGGTGTCGAACCAGGAGGCGGTGCCCTCCGCCAACCACCAGTCACGACGCGGCGCGGGCGACGCCTTCGCCGTGTGCGCCGCGAGATGGCCGGCGCGTCCGCTCCACGACATGGTGCGCTCGATCACCGCGCCGCCGCGCCTGACGGTCATCACCACACTCGAGGCGATGCCACCGCCGCCGAGCAGGCGGTTCACGTCGACGGTGACGCGCGAGCGCGCCGCCAGCCAGATCGATTCCTGGCGGGGCACGTCGGAGTCGAGCAGGAACCGCAGATCGACTTCGGCCGGCACGACGTCGGGGTTGACGATGGCAAGGCGTTCGGCGAAGACGCCCGTCGCCCCTTCGGTGAGATAGGCGACGTTGGGCACGAGCGGGTTGGTGCCCGCCGCGAACTCAGCAGCGTTGCCGAGGCCATCACCATCGGCGTCGCCATCCCCGGCGTTGGCCGCGAGTCCGTAATGAGCCAGCCAGTCGGGCAGCGTGGCCGGCAGCGCCGCCTGCGCGACACCTGCCATGGCGCACACCTCCGCGGACGGCGCGCTGGAGAGCCCGGACGTGTTGTAGGCCTGGACGGCGAAGCAGTAGAGCCCGCCGGCGGCCAGCGGCGGCGTCGGCCACGTGGTCCGAAGCCCGACGTCGACTCGTCGCGTGACGCCAGACGGAACCTCACGCATGGCCACGAGGTACCCGGCGATGTCGGTTTCGCGGTTGGGATCCCACGAGACCGTGAGGGTCTGCGCGCCGGCGGCAACGGGAACGGCCAGCGCGGCCAGGACCACGGGCAGCAGCCACCGGCGCCGACCGGCCCCGTGAGTGCCCCCGGCGACAGCGTTGCCTGCGCAGAGCACGCGTGTCGCTGCCGCAGCCCGAAACGCCTCCAACGATCCGGCCCCCTTGTCACACCCCCGTACGGTCTCCGCCGCACGATCGCCGGGCTGGCACAAGCAAGGAGATAGCCAATCATGCCGTTCAGTAGATAAATGTCAGAATATTGAATGAATTTTGAGATTCCGCAGGCAGATGATGCCTGCGTCAGGTTCGGGAGAGCCCTGGGACCGACCGGCTGGCCAGCATTTCCTGCCCGGCGGCCGGTACTAATTACCTGCCCGGCGAACCGCCGATGCCGGCGTCAGGACGCCGCGGGTGGCCGGCCGATCTCCCTGCCCGCGCGGGCCCGCTTCGTTGATGCGACGCATCGCGGTCATGTAGAGTGGCCCCGGGCCAGCGCCGGCGGCGGACCGCCGCCTCGGGCGTGGCACCCTGCCGGCACACATCATGGACCTCCGCCAGCTCGAGATCATCCGCACCATCGCCGAGACCGGGTCGTTCACCGCCGCCGGTGAGCGCCTGCACGTGTCGCAGTCGGCGATCAGCCGGCAGATCATCATGCTGGAGGACGAGTTGAAGGAGCCCGTCTTCCTGCGCGTGGGGCGGCGGGTGCGCATCACGGCGGCCGGCGAGTCGCTGCTGCAGCTCAGCTATCGCATCTTCCAGGATCTGAAGGACACGGTGGATCAGATCTCGGACACGACGCGGCCGCTGGCGGGCTCGGTCCAGCTCGCCGGCGGCATGACGGTGTGCCTCTACGTGTTCCCGTCGCTGATGCGCGAGTTCCGGAAGTCGCATCCCGGCGTGGACATGAAGATCACGGCCAGCAGCACCGAGCGCTGCACGGCGCTGGTGCGGTCGGGCCTGGCCGATCTCGCGCTGCTCACGCTGCCGGTCGAGGCGCCGGAACTGGTTACGGTGCCCGCCTTCGACGAGGAGATGCTGCTGGTCACCTCCCGCGCGCACCCGCTGGCGCGCAAGCGGCGCATCACGGCGCAGGACCTCCGGCGTGAGCACTTCGTGATCTTCGAGGCGGGCTCGAACTCGCGCCGCGCGATCGACGAGTTCTTCCTCCGCGAGCAGATCGACCCGCGCATCGTCACCGAGACCGAGAACGTGGAGATTCTCAAGAACCTCGCGCGCGCGGGGCTCGGCGTCACGATCGTGCCCTACCAGGTGGTGGCGCGCGAAGCGGCCGCCGGCCAGATCTTCTGCGCCCGCATCCACGACCAGAACCTGGTCCGGCGCCTCGGCTGGGTCTACGCGCGCACCAGCCGCGTGCCGCGCACGGTGCAGGAGATGCTCGCCGCCTTCGAGCGCGTGCGCCCGCGGCTGCGCCTCTCGCCCTCGCCGGCGCGACGGTAGGGCGGGCGCCGGCACGCGCCCATCCGGGCGGCCGCGGCCACCGCCGCGCAGCCCCTATGACACGCCCCCAGCGCCGGGCCGCATGACGCAGCCCGCTATAATCGGGCGGTGAAGCTCGCACTGCTCGGATTCGGCACCGTCGGGCAGGCCGCTGCCAGGCTGCTCGTCGACGTGCCGGGTCTCACGCTCACGCACATCTTCAATCGCCAGGTGGCGCGCAAGCGCGTCGACTGGCTGCCGGCCGGCGTCACCTGGACCGAGGATATCGACGAGGTCTTCGCATCACGGCCCGACATCGTCGTGGAACTCGTGGGCGGCCGCGACCCGGCGGGCCGGTGGGTTCGCCGCGCGCTCGAGTCGGGCGCGCACGTGGTGACGGCCAACAAGCAGCTCATCGCGCACGAGGCCGACGACCTGCTGGCGATTGCCGCGGCCCACGGGCGCCAGCTCGCGTTCGAGGCGTCGGTGGCCGGCGGCATCCCCGTGATCCGCGCGATCAGGGACGGCCTGGCCGCCGATCGGATCACGCGGGTGTCGGGCATCCTCAACGGCACCTGCAATTTCATCCTCACGCGCATGGCCGAGGAGGGGCTGGCCTTCGACGCGGCACTCGCGCAGGCGCAGGCCGGCGGCTTCGCGGAGGCCGACCCCACCGACGACCTCGACGGCTACGACGCCCGCGCGAAGCTGTGCGTGCTCACGCGCGTCGCGCTGCTGCGCGCCGTCCGTCCCGATGGCATCACCTGCCGGTCGATCAGGCCGCTGGCCGACATCGACTTCATCTACGCCGAGCGCCTGGGCTGCACCATCCGGCAGGTGTCGCGGGCCGATCTCCCGCCCGATGGCGGGTCGCTGGTGGCGTGGGTGGGGCCAGCGCTCGTGCGCCGCGACAGCGCGATGGCCGGCGTCTCCCGCAACCAGAACATGGTGATCACGACGGGCGTCAACGGCGGCGACGTCGCCTTCTCCGGGTTCGGCGCGGGCGGCGGGCCAACGGCGGTGGCCGTGGTGTCGGATGCCATTGCGGTCGCGCGCGGAGACATGTCGGCCACAGCCGACGGCGTCGGGCCGCTGCCGGCGCCACCGGTGACCGACCGCTTCCCTTCGCCCTACTACGTCCGCTTCGTCGTCGACGATCGCCCCGGCATCGTGGCGGCACTCGCCAACGAGCTGGCGGCTGAGCAGATCAACATCGACGCGCTGCTGCAGGAGCCCGCGCGCGACAAGGCCGCGCTGCCCTTCGTGGTGACGCTCGAGGAGTGCGACCCCGCGGCCCTGACCCGTGCGCTCGAGCGGATCGCCAGCCTCGACTTCCACCGCCGGCCGCCGCTGGCGCTGCCGATGCTGTAGGGCGCGAGGATTGGGCCCCCCTGGACACGCGGGGATCCGGCGCCGGCCGGATGGTGCGATGTCAAGCGCGCGCCGGGGGCCTGTTCGCGCCGCGCGGGGTGTCCTGTCGTGACCCATGAGCCCTGAATTCCCGTTCGAGATCGCCGTTCCCGGATCCACCGCGAACCTCGGGGCGGGCTACGACGCGCTCGCGCTGGCCCTGCGGGTGTACCTGCGGCTGCACGTCGAGCGGGCCGGCTCCGCCGCGCCAGGATCGGTGGAGTGGATCTTCGACGACCTGCCGCTGGCCGGCGAGAACTACATCGAGCGCGGCCTCAGGGCAGGGCTGGGCGACCGCGGCGACGTGCCCGCGCTGCGGGTGCGCGTGCGCAGCGGGATCCCGATGCGCGGCGGCCTGGGCAGCAGCGCCGCGGCGCTGGTGGCCGGCCTGCGCCTCGCGGCCTGCTTCCGGCCCCTCACCGACCAGGATCTGCTCCAGGCGGCCACCACGCTCGAAGGGCACCCCGACAACGTGTCGGCGTCGATCCTCGGCGGCCTCACGGTGAGCGGCGTCGGCCCGGACGGCCGCGTCCACTCGCTTCCCGTCCGCTGGCCGGAGGCGTGGCGCGTGGTCCTCGCCACGCCGGCCATCGAACTGGCCACCAGCGCGGCCCGCGCCGCGGTGCCCGCCCAGGTGCCGACGGCTGACGCGGTGGCCAACCTGCAGCGGGCCGCCCTGCTCGTGCAGGCCGTCCACGCACGCGACAGGGACGCGATGCGCGAAGCCCTGCGCGACCGGCTGCACCAGCCCTATCGCGCGCCGCTCGTCCCGGGCCTCGCCCGGGCCCTCGCCTTCGACGCCCCGTCGCTCATCGGCGTCTTCCTGTCGGGCGCCGGACCGTCGATCGCCGCCCTCGTCACCGACGCCGGCGACGAGGCGCGCGCGATGTTCTCGTCGCTCTACGCGGAGCTCGGCGTGCCGGCCGCCGTGCGCGTCATCGAGGTCCACCAGCCCGGCGCGCCAGACCGGACGGCCGCGACCGCCGGCCGGCGACCGCACCGGCGCCGCCGCTCTCCATCCGAGGTGTCATGACCGCCCATGCCAGCACGCCCGTCACGTCGTCCACGTTGACGGGCCTGCGTTGTCACGTCTGCCGCACGGAGTTCCCCGCCGAAGCGCTCTTCGTGTGCGATCAGTGCTTCGGGCCGCTCGAACCCACCTACGACTACGACCGGGTGCGCGCCACGCTGACCCGCGACGCCGTGGCCTCACGCCCGCGCAACCTGTGGCGCTACCGGGAACTGCTGCCGATCGCCGGCGAGCCGCTCACCGGCTTCCACACGGGGTGCACGCCGCTGGTGCGGGCCGAACGCCTCGCCGCGCGCCTCGGGGTCCGCGAGCTCTACGTCAAGGACGATGGGGTGAACCATCCGACGATGAGCTACAAGGACCGCGTGGTGTCGGTGGCGGCCACGCGGGCCGTCGAGCTGGGGTTCGGCGTGTTCGGCTGCGCGTCCACCGGCAACCTCGCCAACAGCGTGGCGGCGCACGCCGCGCGCCTCGGCCTCGAGTGCTACGTGTTCATCCCCGACAACCTCGAGGCGGGCAAGGTGGCGGGGTCGGCCGTCTACCATCCCCACGTGCTGGCGGTGGCGGGCACCTACGACGACATCAACCGCCTCTGCACGCAGATCGCCGACCGCCGCAACTGGGGGTTCGCCAACATCAACCTGCGGAGCTATTACGCCGAGGGAGCGAAGACGTTCGCCTTCGAGATCGTCGAGCAGCTCGGCTGGCGCACGCCCGCCCACGTGGTGTCGCCGGTGGCGGGCGGCACGCTGCTGCCGCGCATCGCGCGCGGCTTCCGCGAACTGCTCACGCTGGGCCTGGCCGAGGGAGAGATGCCCCGCCTCTACGCGGCGCAGGCAGAGGGGTGCGCGCCCGTCGTGCGCGCGCTCGAGGCCGGCCGCGATCACCCGGAACCGGTCAGGCCCGACACCATCGCCAAGTCGATCGCCATCGGCAATCCGGCCGACGGGTTCCAGGCGCTGGAGGTGATCCGCGACACCGGCGGCTGGGGCGCTGCCGTGCCCGACGAGGAGATCCTCGACGCGGTGCGCCTGCTGGCCGAAACCGAGGGGATCTTCACCGAGCCGGCCGGCGGCACCACGCTGGCGGCCACGCGCCGCCTGATCGAGACCGGACGCATCCCCCGCGACGAGCCGATCGTCGTCTGCGTCACCGGCAACGGCTACAAGACCGCCGAGGTGATGCAGGGACAGATGGCGGTGGAGCCGGTGCCGCTGGGCCGATCCTACGCCGCCTTCGAGGCGTGGATGGGGCGCTGAGCGCCCGCGTGGCAGCCGTGGCGCCCGGCCGCGGCGCGGCCGGGTCGCGGTCGCACGCGGCCGGCAACGGCCGCACGCCGCGTGCTACCGCTGCCCGGGGCGCTTCATGGTGTAGGAGCTGCGCGCCCACACGTCCACGCCCTCCTGCTTCGTCTTCACCTCGATTCGCCGCGTACGCCGGGTGGGATCGGGGTTGCTCGAGTAGTAGCCCAGCATGTAGTAGTCGCTGGTCTCGGCATCGATGCGCTTGAGCGACCGGACGAAATCGTTCTGGTTGACGACGGCGATGCCGCCGGTGAGCTCCGCCATCACGCGCAGGCTGTCCTGCGACTTGCGGATGTAGTCGTTCCACTCGGTGGGATCCACCTGCTCGTCGAGATCGGCGCCGCCAACCAGGCCGCGCGGATCGATCGTGTAGATGGTGGCGTTGGCACGGTTGGCCGCGCGCGTGAGATCGGCGAGCTGGCGCGCGAGGTCGGCGTCGGCGAACTGCTGGCTCTGCCGGTTGGTGTTGTTGATCGACGACGACGGGTCGTCGTTCTCGAGCTGCGAGTAGTTCTGGTTGCCGAAGATCCCGCCGCCGTAGCGCGACACCTCGAACGGGTTGAGATCGTAGCCGTTGCTCACGTAGACGACCGCCTTCCGGCGGTTCTGCACCTTCTCGAGGTTCGTCAGGATGTCGTACGCCGTGGAGAACGCCACGTGCGCGCGGTAGCGCACCTCGCTCGGGCCCTCGGCGCTCTCGGGCCCGCCGATGATGTCGGACGGCTTCAGGCCGTTGCCCGAGATCTTCTTGATCGCCTCGTCCAGGCGCTTCCGGTCGTAGGTGAGATCGATGGCGAGCGAGGACGGGCCGGTCGAGACGATGCCGAACATGTCGCCGTCGTGGATCAGCGTGTTCGAGATGCGCTTGAACAGCTCGCGGATGCGCGGCGTGTCGCGGAAGTTCAGGTGCAGGTCGTCGACGAACAGCAGGAAGATCCGGCCCGCGGCGTCGGTGCGCGGGCGGGCGGCCGGCAGGATGATGCCCTCCTCCACCGGTGGAGGCGGCGGCGCCTGCAGGTTGATCACGCGGCCGCCGTGCACGAGCGTGAACGACGCGATCTCCTGCCGGACGCCGTCCTCGAACACCTCGAGATCGTCCCTGGTCAGCGTCGACACGAACTGGCCCTGGCTGTTGCGGGCGATCACGTCGGTGCTGACGTAGTTGATCTGAACCTGGAAGGTGGGTTTCGCCTGACCTTCGGGCGCCGGCGTCTGCTGCGCCGGCTGCCCGCCGGGGGGCACCTGCGCCGAGATCACCGGCAGACCGAACCACGCCAGGCCGGCGGCCATCGCGGCCGCGATCACGAACACACCGCGACCGCGTCGTCTTTCGAAGCTCATTGGTAGATCCTGCCTGCCGCGGCGTACGCGGCACCGTGAGTACGACCCCGGTTCAGACGATGTGCGCGGCCTTCGTGCGCGCGACCCGCCAGGGAGCATGCCCGCCGCGGCCGCACGCCGCCGCCGGGCAACAGCGCGAAGCGCGCGGTCGGCCGCCCGCTTCGTCACGACGGGCCATGAGGCGATTATAGACGGCCCGTGCCGGCGGCGCGCTGCCCCCTTACCCTTCCAGGCGCGACGGCATGTACTTCAGCTTGTTCCAGTCGAAGATCACGTCGGGATGCGCCGCCTGGATCATCCGGCGCGTCTCCTCGTCGAGCGGCCGGCGTCCCACGCGCTGCCCCGGCGGCACGCGCAGGAAGTAGAGCAGCATCGGTCGCGACTGCCCCCGCCGATGGTCCTGGTGCAGGATGGCCACGTGCTCGAACCCGCGCTTGTCGCGTTCGATGCGGAGAAAGGGCATGACGGCGCTCTGGGACGGGCCGGCCGCCGCGCGTGCCGCGCGGCGTCGCCGGCATGGGCTGTCGGGCGGCGCCGGCTAACGGTGACGCGTGGCGCCAGGCCTGGCCGCGGGCTTGCGCCGGGCCGTGGCCTTGGCGGCCGGCTTCGACGCCGGCTTGGCCGCCGGCTTGCGAGCCGCGCTGGCCGCCTTCTTCGGCGAGGCCGCCCTCCGCGCGGCCGACTTCACGGCCGGCTTCGCGGCCGTCGTCCCGCGGGCCTTCACCGCGGGCTGTGCGGCCGCGGCCTTGCCAGCACGCGAAGATGCCGCCCTGGCCGCCGGCTTCTTCTTCGCCGCCTTGACCTCCGCCTTCGCCACCTTGGCGCCCGGCTTCACCGACCTGACGGCCGCGGCCGGCGCAGCGGTCTTGACGCCCCTGGACGGCGGCGTCGCCTTCACGCTCCTGGCCGGAGCCGCCGCCTTGCGCGCCGGCTGAGGTTCGGAAGACGGCTGCGCGAGGTCACCCGCCGGCTCAGCCGCCGGGGCGCCACCGGCCGCAACGGCCTCCGGCACCGCGGGCGTCACCGGCTCGGCCGCGCTGATGCTGTCGGTGACCGACGTGAGAATCGCGCCGTCGCCGTCACCCGACACCAGCCAGAAGTGCACCTGATCGCCGACCGGCGAGTAGCTCCAGAGCTGGGCGATGCTGATCTGATAGGTCTCGATGAGGCGCCGGGCGATGTCGATCAGTCCCGCGGGCACGTACAGGTGGAACGGCGCGCGCGCCTTGCCGAAATGCGCCCACTCGGCCATGGCCTCGAGATGGTTCACCGACTCGGTCGTCTCCACCTCGATGATCGCCTGCACCTTCCGGGAACTGCCCGTGGCGGTGAGGACGAGGTCGGGATAGAACACCTGCTCGCCCACGCGCACCGGCACCCGCCGCTCGTCGCCGAGGTTCGCCTCCACGGCGAACTCCCGGCGCAGGCGCGCCTGCAGCACGCGGATGATGCGGTCGTGCTCGATCTGCTCGCGTACGGGCCTGATGAGAATCGGCGACAACGCTGCCTCCGGGCGCGGGACGCCATGCCGGCCACTGCCTGTCGTTCCCGCCTGAAAACCCCGCGAACTGTAGCACAAATCGCCACTTGTCAAGCCTCGAGACCAGGCTGCCGCCGGGGGCCCTGTAGTAGCATGGCGGCCGTGCGGTTCGGGCGGTCCGGGCACCCGCCGCCGGACGCCCGTCGCGCAGCCGGGCGCCCGCGGCACGACGTCCGCTCGTGCCGGGAATGCGCGGGCGCACGCAAGTCATTACCGTTCAGCATGTTGCGCGACACACCCGGGCCCGGCGCGTCTCGACGCCCGGCCCGCGGGGTTGCTTTCTGCCTGGGGACACGTCCAATGCCCGTTGCCGCCCGCCTGGTGCGCGGTTCAGCCCTCCTGCTCATCTCCCTGCCGGCCGTCCTGCTCGCGGCGCGCGCGGCGGCGCCGGCCCCTGCCCCACCCGCGCCGTTCTCCCACGCCGGTCACGACGGCCTGCCGCCCGCGCTCGCGAAGGTGCTCGACGACATCCGCGCCCGCGACGACGGCCAGTTGGCCGTCTCGGTCGAGGACGGCCGCTTCCTCCGCCTCCTGGTCGGCGCGACCGGCGCCAGGCGCGCGCTGGAGATCGGCGGCGCCAGCGGCTACAGCACGATCTGGATCGGGCTGGGGCTGCGCGAGACCGGCGGCCGGCTCACCTCCATCGAGTACGACCCGCAGCGCGCCCGCGAGCTCGCCGCCAACGTCAGCCGTGCCGGTCTCTCCGATGTCGTCACCGTGCTGGCGGGCGATGCCTTCCAGCAGATCCCGACGCTCGCCGGAACGTTCGACTTCGTGTTCCTCGACGCCTGGAAGCGCGACTACCGGAAGTTCTTCGATCTCGTGGCGCCGAGGCTCGACGCGGGCGGCCTGCTGCTCGCGCACAACGTGGTGAACAAGCGCGGCGAGCTGCAGGACTTCCTCGACGCCATCGATCGGGCGCCGGGGCTCTGGAACGCCACCGTGTCGCCCTCGGGCGAGGGCATCTCGCTGTCGTATCGAAAGCGGCGCTGAGCGGCGGCGCGTCCGCCCCCCCCCGACGGGCTCCGCGGGCCCGGCCGCGCGGCGCGCGAGCCGCGACTCGCCTATCGCCCGTCGCGCTGCGACCACGCCGGCCCGAAGCGGTCCGGCACGTCGAGGGCGTGATACAGGCCCAGCGACTGGGTGGAGACGACCATGTCCGCGCGGCGCTGCTCGAGCGTCCCGATCTCGGCGCTCAGGCTCGCCCGGTGCCGCTCGTAGACCAGCATCTCGCTCCAGTACTCGACGAGCAGGTAGCGCGGCGGCGTGGCGAACTCGCGGAGGAACGAGCTGCCGATGAACGATCGGCTCTGGCGCGACAGTGCCGTCCACTCGCCGTCGGCCCCGTGCAACTGCTCGAACTCGGCCTCCCGGCCGCGCTTCACCTCGAACTGGAAGACTACGGCGATCACCACGCATCCTTTCGCAAGAGCCATCCCGGGCGAATCTCCCCGGCAGCGGTTGCCTCGTGTGGCAACCACGAAGGCCCGGCAGTCATCGGGGGACGCGAGTCGGACGGCACGTATCGTAACCCGCCCGGCAACTGGCGGCCACCGTACGCCACCTGACTCGAGGGCCGACCGCTCACGGCGCGTTGGATGTCGACGCGCGCGCCCTCATCCGATCCGCTTGTGCAGCAGCAGTTCCGACGCACCGGCGATGAAGTAGTCGGGCAACTCGCCCACCTGCCGGTAGCCGAGCCGCCGGTAGAATTCCTGGGCCCGCAGGTTGAACGACGACACGCAGATGAAGAGATGCGCCGCCTCGCCGCGGTACGCCTCTTCCACGTATCGCACCAGGCGGCCGCCAATGCCCTTGCCGCGATGCTCGGCCGCGACGGCCAGCGTCGCCAGGTAGGGTGACCCGACCACGCCACGGGGGGTGACGAGGGCGAAGCCCACCGGACGGCCGTCGACCCTCGCCACGTACATCGGGTACTCGGGATTGGCGCAGACGCGGCGGCACGACTCCCGCGTGCGGCCCAGGGTCACCCACGGGTCCGAGCCGGCCATCACGTCCGCGGCCCACATCCGGTCCGACACGCTCGCGATGCCGATCTCGATTCGCGCCATGGTCTCCGCTCGCGACCGGGTGCCCGCGGCCCCGCGCCCCCACCCTCGCGGCATCGTCACCTGATGCGCAGGACGATGAAGGCCGTCCTCTGCGCCTCGCTGAAGTTGTCGTCGCTCACCAGCACGAGCGAGGCCGATCCGTCGGCCAGGGGTGGCCCCAGCGTCATGCCCTCGAAGTTGTCGAGCATGGCGAGCCACGGCGGCAGGTCGGCGATCACCTCGCGCAGCGACAGCAGCCGCTGCTTCTCGACCGGCCGCGCGAGCGCTCCCCGCAGGCTGTTGAGAGGTGTCACGTCATCGGCGCGGTCCAGACGGATCCGCGACAACAGGATGTCGTTGCGCGAGGCGGGCCGGCCCGAGGCCGTCCCCTTGACGAACGACCGCTCCATCATCAGCAGCGAACCATCGTCGAGGGTGACGAGCGACACGATGCCGGTGTCGGCCCACTCCGCGAGGATGTCGCCCGGATGCGGCAGGGGATCGATGGGGACGATCAGCTCGCGCCCGACGAGGAAGCGATCGCCGTCGCGGTGGTATTCGAACAGCCGCGAGGCGCCGCCGCGCGCGAAGGTGGCGACATCGTCGTCCTGCACGAGCGGCTGCTCCGGCGCGACGTAGATGCGGTCGCCTCCGCGTGACATCGTCACGCCCTCGAACGCCGCGTTGTCGCGCACGCCGCGGCCCGGGCCCGGAATCGCGTGCGGGGGGACCGGGATCGACTCGATGTACTGGCCGGCCTCGGTGAAGCGATGCAGGCCCGGCATCGTGATCGGCAGCGGGCCGGCGTCGTGCTCGTTGACGAGCAAGAGGCTGCCGTCGGGCCCGCGGGTGAGATCCTCGAAGTCGCGCGCCTCTCGCGCGGGGGTGGCGTCATCCGGCCACCGCAGCACCATGGTGTCGAGCACCTCGGCGCGGCAGTCGTGCCCATCGATGGCGAGCCGCAACCGGTACATCCGCGGGACACGCTGATCGTCGGACACCGCGAGGTAGGTGCCGCGCTCCGGCTCGTGGAGCAGGCCCGACAGTCCGCCCACGCGCGCGGGATCCGACGAGGGCCGCGAGGTGTCGCGCGCCAGCTCGCACACGGCGGCCACCTCGAGGCGCATGGGGCGATCCGCCCGCGAGGGCGACGTCGCGCCGCCCGGCGTCGACACCATCGGTCGCGGGCCGCACCCCGCGAGGCCCATCGCCGCCGCAACCGCGACGATGACCGGGGCCGGCGGTCGCCGCCGGCTCCGGCTGCCGTCGACCTGGACCGTCACTGCGGCGGATAGATTCCGCGGCTCTTCATCCACTGCGTCACCTCACGCATGCGTGCGCGGAAGATGCCCGGCGACTCGAACGGCAGCGGGCCAGCCGCCCTGGCCGCCGCCGAAACCTCGGCTGCCTCGCGCGGCAGCCCGTTGTCACCGTAGCGGCTCACCGTTTCCTCGGCCAGCCGCCCGCGCACGATCAGGACCGAATAGTTCACGCCATCGAGAAAGAAGTAACCGAGCGTGCGGCCGTAGGGATCCAGTGTCGCCGCACGCAGCAACTCCAGGCGATGCGTCGCCGCGAACGCGCCGGCGGCAAACGCGCGCGCCTCCTCGCCGAAGGGCTGCGCCCACGGCAGATCGTGCTCCGGGTGACGGGTCTCGGGCGCGTCGATGCCCAGCACCCGCACGACCTCCACGTCGCCGGCCGGCCACTTCACCACCATCGTGTCTCCATCGTCCACGCTGACCAGCGCCGGATCGACGACCGCCTTCGTTCCGTACGGCCGCGTCTGCGGCTTGGCTGGCGTGCGATCCCGGCGTGCGCCCTCCTGGCTGGTGCTCTCCTGGCCGGCACCCGCGGACACGGCCGCTGCGCCAAGGCAGAGTGTGGTCAGGCAGGCGCTCGCGAACACGCGCCGGCTCCTCCTGGTGATGGACATGACTGGTTCCTTCCAGGCCGCGATGACATGCGACGCTTCCCCTCGGTGCCGGCAGGCGCGCGACCCGCGGACGAATCGTCCAGTACCGAGCTCCAGCCGAAGGAAGTCGGAACACCGGGGCGACCCGAGGCAGTGTGCCGCATGACGGGCGCCGATCGCTACCCTGCGTCGAGGCCCGCGCCGTCGCGGGCCACCTCACGCTCGATTGCCGCCGACGAGGACGACCGCCGCGGCTGAGCCTGCCGTCTCGACGCCAGTGCCCCGGGCATCAAGCACGGCCGTTGCGAATGACGCCAACCGGTGTTGTCACAAGCCGCCCGCGGGAAGGTAGAATTCTGCGGGGCTGCGCCCACCCTTTTCCGGATCTGAGTGAGCGGGTTGTGGCGGCGTGCCTCGTCCCCCGGTGCGGACGTCGCTCGGTCTCGATCCGTGCATCGAGCGGTTCCCGGTATCAAGGAGAGTGAAACATGCGAATCCGGACTCTGTGCTGCACGGCCCTGATCGCCGGGCTGGCGCTGGGCTCACTTGCGTGCGGCGGTGGGAGCAGTCAGTCACCGGCCGCCAAGAAGGCGCCAGCCGTCAAGGTGGGTCTGCTGCTCGACACCCAGCACGAGCGCTGGGAGCGCGACCGCGACCTGATCGCCGAAGTGGTCACCGACATGGGCGGCGAGCTGATGGTCGACTGGGCCGGGGGCAACCAGGCTCGCCAGAACGAGCAGGCGCAGAAGATGGTGGATGCCGGCGCCAGCGCGCTGCTGGTGGTCGCGCACGACACCGAGCACGCCTCGCCGGTGGTCGACGCGGCGAAGGCGAAGGAGATCCCGGTGATCAGCTACGACCGCCTCATCAAGAACGCCGACGTCGATCTCTACATCGGGTTCGACGTGCTGAAGGTGGGCCGGCTTCAGGCGCAGTTCCTGCTGGCGCGCGCGCCGAAGGGCAACTACATCCTGATTGGCGGCGCGGAACACGACGGCAACGCGAAGATCGTCCGCGAGGGCCAGATGGAGATCCTCGAGCCCGCGGTGAAGTCGGGCGCCATCCGCATCGTCCACGAGGGATGGGCGCAGAACTGGACCGCCGAGCAGGCCGCGGCCATCACCGCGGAAGGCCTCAAGAAGGCGCGCAACAACGTCGCGGCCATCGTGGCGTCCAACGACGTGACGGCCGGCGGCGCCATCGAGGTGCTGGCCAAGCACGGCCTGGCCGGCAAGGTGGCCGTCTCGGGCCAGGATGCCGAACTGGCGGCGGTCCGGCGCATCGTCGCGGGCACCCAGACGATGACGGTCTACAAGTCGCTGCGCACGCTCACGCGGCTCGCGGCGCGCGCGGCGGTCCTGCTCGCCAAGGGCGAGAAAGTGGACACCAGCGGTGTCACCAACAACGGACTGAAGGACGTGCCGACGATGCTGTTCGACCCGATCGCGGTGGACAAGAACAACCTGGACGGCGTGCTGATCGCCGACGGGTTCCTGAAGCGGGCGGACGTGTACGAGGGTGGCGGCACGCAGCCGTAGGCGCGTCCCACCCGACCCGGATTCGATCGATCGGGCCGCGATCCCGTGCGGATCGCGGCCCTTTTTCTTTCTCCGGAGGGGAATCTGGTGGCGGGAGGGGCGACTTTGGCTGTGGGGGAATCGGGTAGTTGGCCGCGCAGAAAAGTCAACCTTTGTAATGACTTAAGTCACCAGATCTTTTGCATGGTAGACTTTTCAAGCTTCGCCGCGGGCGATTTTTCTTCAGGATCCGCCCGCACATCGCGCCAGTCGCTGTGCAGCCGGGCAGGCATCGGTCTTGCTCCCGCGAACTCAGACACAAACGTTCAATCAACCCTCTCATCGAGCCAACGCCATGTCAGCAACCCGTACCCGCACCGTCCTCATCGCGCTCGCACTCCTCGCGTTCGTCATCCCGGCCACGCCCGCCCGCGCCGACCTCGTGAGCGCGGGAGACACCGTGAAGATCTCGATCGTGAACAGCCTGTCGCTGCCCCCGGGCTTCGACGTCTCGCGCTACCCAGGTCCGGAGCATTACACCGGCGGCCCGTTCGGCGTCGAGAACGAGACGACGCACGACGTGTGGGTGACCTTCTGCATCGAGCGCGGCCAGAAGATCAAGAACGAGGGTGAGTATCGGGTGAAGGCCGTTGGGAACTCCACGAGCGGCACGGACCCGGCAGCGCAGCCGCTGTCGGACGCCGCGGCCTGGCTCTACGAGACGTTCCGCGCCGACGCGTTCGGCACGCTGGCGCTGAGCACCGGCAACTTCACCTTCAATCGGACCAGCGGCAGCGACACGCGCATCCTGCAGCACGCCCTCTGGCTCGCGCAGGGCTTCGCCATCGAAGCTCCGGACCCGGTCGCTGCGGCCCTGAAGACGTACGCGGCCTCCCAGACCCACTCGGGCATCGTCCAGATCGTGCAGCTCGAGCAGTGGGTCGATGGCGCGTGGGTCGACCGCCAGGATGTGCTGGCCCTGCGCCAGGTGCCGGAGCCGGCGTCGATGGCCCTGCTGGGCGTTGGCCTCGCCGGCATGGCGGCCGCCGCTCGCCGCCGGCAGCGCCGCGACCACTGAGTCGCAATCGGGCCCGGACAGGCGGCCAATCGCGGTCCGGGCCCGCTCCTCTCGTCTCGCAGCCTCGGGCCTGCGCCCCCACTTGGCATTCCCTGCCGGCGGGATGATGCGGCGGCCGCGTGACCGCGGGCGCCGCACCTCGAGACACAGTCGCAGCCTCGCCCGGCGTCGACCGGATCCCACCCTCCCCGCATCGACGTCTGGCGCCTGACCCGGCCTGTCGCGCGCACCGGCGGACTCTATAATCGCCAGCGTCCCGGACGGCAGCCCGTCCGGCCCGCCAGGAGCCGCCCGTGCCACCATCCTTCCTCCGTCTCGTCTCGTTCGCCCTGTTGGTCGCGGTCCTGGCGCCGTCAGGCGTCGCCGCCGACGCCCTCGCGGACCGCGTGCAGCAGCTCGCGGGCAGTTTCCGGGGTCGGGTCTGGATTTTCGCGAAGAACCTGGACACGGGCCAGGAGTTCGCGCTGCGGGCCGACGAGCCCGTGCGCACGGCCTCGACCATCAAGCTGCCGATTCTCTGCGGCGTGGCCGCCGAGGTCGCCGCCGGCCGGGCGTCGTGGGACGAAACGCTCACGCTGCGCGACGCCGACAAGGTCTCCGGCTCGGGCGTGCTCACCGAGTTCGCCGATGGCACGCGGTTCACCCTCGGCGACCTGGCCAACCTGATGATCGTCGTCTCCGACAACACGGCGACCAACCTCATCCTCGATCGCATCCCCGCCGACACGGTGAACGCGTTCCTCGATACGCTCGGCCTCACGCGCACGCGAAGCCTGCGCAAGGTGCGCGGCGACGGCGCCACGCTGAAGCCGCCCTCGGGCTGGAGCGCGGCGGGCAAGCTTCCGGAGAACCAGCGGTTCGGCATCGGGGTGTCGACGCCACGCGAGATGGTACGGCTGCTGGAGCTGCTCGAGCAGGGCAAGGTGGTCAACGCCGGGGCTTCGGCGCGGATCGTGGCCACCCTCAGGCGCCAGCAGTACAAGGACGGCATCGGCCGCCGGGCCGAGGACTTCGAGGTGGCCAGCAAGTCGGGCTCACTCGACGCGCTGCGCAGCGACGTCGGCATCGCCTACACGAAGGGCGGCCGCATCGCGATGGCGCTGACGGTCGACGACATGCCGGCGATCGACAACTCGCCCGACAACGCCGGCAGCGTGCTGATCTGGCAGTTGTCGTCGGCGCTGATCGAGGGCCTGGCCCGGCGCGGCCAGCGGGATGATCCCGGCCCTCCCGCGCTGCCGCAATCACTCCAGATCGATTGATCCGGTCGGCTGACCGGGCGGCCGGTGCGGAAGCGGGCTCCTCCTGCCGATAACCCGTTCGTGGAGCGGATCCGGGGGAGGGCGTCATGAGTCTGGTCCGGTTGCTGGGGTTCGCCACCCTGCCGTGCGGCTGCGTCACCGGCAAGTATCGTGACCTGTCGACACGGCGCGACGTGGTCTACGTCGAGGAGAAGGGACCGGCCTGCACCTGCCGTGCGCACCGGCGCAACCAGGCGACGACCGTGGGCTCGATGCCGCGCCGCGCCGGCAACCTCGAGCATCTCGCACGCGTTTCCTGAAACGCTTGTCCGGTCCCCCGCCGGTGTCGTAGTGTCACCGGCGGCATGCACGCGTCACTTCCCGCGGCCCGGACCGAGTTCTCGACCGCGACGGCCCGCTACCGCTTCTTCCTCGGCGACTGCCTCACGCTGCTCCCGCACGTCGCCGACGCCTCGGTGGACGTCGTCATCACGTCGCCCCCCTACAACCTCGGCATCCGCTACCGCTCGTACGACGATGCCCGGCCGCGCGAGCAGTACCTGGCGTGGGTCACGAAGTGGGCGGGCGAGGTGGCGCGGATCCTCCGACCACGCGGCTCCTTCTTCCTGAACGTCGGCTCGACGCCCCGCGAGCCGTGGGCGGCCATCGACGTGGCGATGGCCGTGCGCCCGGTGCTGCGCCTGCAGAACACGCTGCACTGGATCAAGTCGATCGCGATCGATGCCGACGCGGCCGGCGCGGCGGCCGGGCTCGATCGCGGCCTGGCCGTCGGCCACTACAAGCCGATCAACTCGGGGCGCTTCGTGAACGACTGCCACGAGTTCGTCTTCCACTTCACGCCGGGCGGCGACACGCCGCTCGATCGGCTCGCGCTCGGCGTGCCGTACCAGGACACCTCGAACGTCGGACGCTGGAAGGGGGCGGCCGGCGGCCTGCGCTGCCGCGGTAACACCTGGTTCCTGCCCTACGAGACCATCAACAGCCGGGATCGCGATCGGCCGCACCCGGCGACCTTCCCCGCGCGCCTTCCCGAGTTCTGCCTGCGCCTGCACGGGCTGGATCGGGTGGGCACCGTGCTCGACCCGTTCCTCGGCCTCGGCCACACCGCGCTGGCGTGCGCGAGGCTCGGGGTGTCGTGCGATGGCTTCGAGCTCGACGCCACCTACCTGGACGAAGCCGTTGCCCGTGTGCGCGCGACGGCGGGCAAGCCCGACGGGCGAGCCCACGACCCGGCGGGCGACGGCCCCCAGCCGTCGCTGTGGTAGCCTTGCTCTCCGCGACGGCCAGGCCAGCGCCGCGTGCCGCGCGCGCCCCCGCGGGCCGCGTGACCGCGGCAATCCGCGTGGCCGTCCCTGGAGCCCTACGCATGAGCCCTTCGACCCTGTTCGCACGCGCGGCGGTGCCCGCCGCGCTTTCGCTGGCGCTGGCCGCTCCCGCGGCGTTCGCGCAGGCGCCGGCAGCGCCGCCGCCGCCGCCCAACGTGAAGGTGGGCCAGCCGGCCCCGGCCTTCACGCTCCCCTACCTCGCGGCCAAGCCCGATGGCGGCTTCGAACGCCGCCAGATGAGCCTGGCCGACTTCCAGGGCAGGCAGAACGTGGTGATCGCCTTCTTTCCCGGGGCGTTCTCGCCCGGTTGAACCAACGAGCTGTCCCGGTTCCGGGACACCGCCGGCGACTTCACCGCCGCCAACACGACCATCATCGGCATCAGCGTCGACGGCGTGTGGGCCAACAAGGCGTTCCGCGAGCAGTTGAAGGCGGACTTCCCCATCCTCAGCGACACGAAGCGCGAGGTGGTCCGCAGCTACGGCGTGTACGACGAGACCAACGATCTGGCACGCCGGACCACCGTGGTCGTCGACACGGCCGGCGTGGTGCGGCACGTGGATCAGCAGCGCGATCCCCTGGCGCACGTCGACGGCGCGATCGGCTTCTGCCGCCTGATCGCCGAACCGAAGTAGAGCGCCCGCGCGGCGCCACGCAGGGGCGCGCGGGCCACGGCGGCCCGGCGCCCGGGACGGACAACCCTCGATGAAGGGCATCATCCTCGCCGGCGGCAGCGGCACGAGGCTCTACCCGCTCACCCGGGCGGTGTGCAAGCAGCTCGTGCCCATCTACAACAAGCCGATGATCTACTACCCCCTGTCCACGCTCATGCTGGCCGGGATCAGGGAGGTGCTGCTGATCACCACGCCGCAGGATCGGGAGAGCTTCCGGCGCCTGCTCGGAGACGGCAGCCAGCTGGGCCTGCGGCTGGAGTACACGGTGCAGCCGAACCCGGACGGGCTGGCGCAGGCCTTCATCCTCGGACGCGACTTCGTGGGCCGGGACGCGGTGGCGCTGGCGCTGGGCGACAACATCTTCTACGGCCATGCCCTGCCCACGCTGCTGCAGCGGGCGGTGGCCCGCCAGCACGGCGCCACGGTGTTCGGCTACCTCGTGCGCGATCCCGAGCGCTACGGCGTCGTGGAACTCGACGAAGACGGCCGGGCGATCAGCCTCGAGGAGAAGCCGGCCGTGCCCAGGTCGCCCTGGGCGGTGACCGGCCTCTACTTCTACGACAACCAGGTGCTGGAGATCGCCGCGGGCCTGCGCCCGTCAGCGCGCGGCGAGCTCGAGATCACCGACGTGAACCGGCACTACATGGAACGGCAGGCCCTGGTGGTGGAACGGCTCGGCCGCGGGTACGCCTGGCTGGACACCGGCACCCACGAATCGCTGCTGGAGGCCTCGCTCTTCGTCGAGACCATCGAGAAGCGCCAGGGCCTGATGCTCGCCTGCATCGAGGAGATCGCCTACCGGATGGGCTACATCGACGCGGACCAGGTGCGCGCCATCGCGGCGCCGATGGCCGGCAACGAGTACGGCCAGTACCTGCTGCGCATGCTCGATCAGGACGGGCTCCATGCGGGTTCGTGAGACGCCGCTGGCGGGCGCGCTCGTGATCGAGCCGCGCGTCTTCCACGATCCACGCGGCTTCTTCGTCGAGACCTACCACGCGGCCCGCTATGCGGAGGCCGGCATCCACGGCCCCTTCGTACAGGACAACCACTCGCGATCGCTGCGCGGCACGCTGCGGGGCCTCCACTTCCAGTGGCGCCGCCCGCAGGGCAAGCTCGTCCGCGTGATCGAGGGCGAGATCTTCGACGTGGCCGTCGACATCCGCCCCGGCTCGCCCACCTTCGGGCAGTGGGCCGGCCTCCGCCTGAGCGCCGACAACTTCCGCCAGTTCTTCGTGCCGCCAGGCTGCGCGCACGGCTTCTGCGTGGTGAGCGAGGTCGCCCAGGTGGAATACAAGTGCACCGACCTGTACGACCCGGAGGGCGAAGGCGGCATCGCCTGGAACGATCCCGAGCTCGCCATCCCGTGGCCGATCGATGCCCCGCTGCTCTCGGCACGCGACGAGCAGCATCCGACGCTGCGGGCTCGTTTCGGTCGCGGACCGGCCGGGCCGGGTCTCGTCGTGGGGTGACCGGCGAGGGTCAGGCCAGTAGCGATCGCCGGCTGTGGTCGGCCGGCGGGGCCATGTCGCGGCCGGACGCGACAGGAGGCTCCGAGGCAGGCTCGTCGGCGTCGAGGCCGACATCGTCGGGATCGAGCCAGGTGCGCCAGCCGCAGTGCCAGCACCCCCAAGGCCGCTTCTTCGTGAACCTCGCCCGGAACCGATCCAGGCCCGACATCAGCAACGGGCGGGTGAACGTCGAGGAACAGACGGGACAACGTGGCATGTCGAATCGGGAATCGCTGACGCGCGCTCCCCGAGAACATCGGCATCGGGGCGGCGCTGCCGTAATCGTACTCAATCCTCTCTCATTACGACCCACAGCCGCCCGTCGTTACAGCTACTGGCTGCGCAACGGACGAGCCGGCTGGCGCGAACCCTCCAGACGACAACGCCCGCGGTCGGCCACTGCCAGCCTGCCAACGCTCCCTCGCGCGCGGGCCTGCCGCCGGTCCTGGAGCGCCGCCGGCGGCGCTCCGAGGCAGGTCGGTCACGTCTGACACGACCACCTCGCAGAAGCGCCCCGTACGCTGCCGGACTTCTGGCAGGCGAAGTTGCGAACGCGTCGCATTTCAGCGAA
>JBDIBB010000063.1:0-23611 GCA_039812685.1 Vicinamibacteraceae bacterium | reverse complement strand
CAGCTCACCCGGGTGAACGAGTCGTTCATGGCGCAGATCGACCTCGGCGAGGTGAAGCCCTACTGGTTCAAGGGCGCCAGCGGCGCCGACGTGCACGGCTGGCTGGTGCTGCCCCCGGGGTTCGATCCGGCGAAGACGTACCCGCTGGTGCAGCTGCTGCACGGCGGACCGCACACGATGAACCGCGACAGCTCGAGCTATCGCTGGAACACGCAGGTGTTCGCGGCGGCCGGCTACGTGGTGACGTGGGTGAACCGCCACGGGTCGACCGGCTTCGCCGAGGCCTTCAGCCAGAGCATCCTCAACGAGTGGGGCGTGAAGCCCACCGAGGACATCCTGAAGTCCACTGACTACCTGCTCACGCAATACCGGAACATCGACCCGCAGCGGCTGGCGGCGGCCGGCGCGAGCTGCGGCGGCTACATGGCCGCGTGGCTGCTCGGCCACACCGATCGCTTCAACGCGATCGTCGATCACGCCGGCGTCAACAACAGCTACTCGCAGTTCGCCACCGACATCCCGCACGGCTTCGCGAAGGTGATGGGCGGCACGCCCTGGGACGACGTGGACGGGCTGCAGCGCAACAACCCGATGTTCTACGCCAGGAACTTCAGGACGCCGACGCTCTCCAGGCCGAACTTCGAGACGCCGTAGCGGCATCCTCGCCGGGCCGCGGGGATCCGGCGCCGGCCGGGGGTGCGGGCCGGACCATCGGTCCGCGATCGATCCGCCCGGCGGCGGTGCCTCACGCCCGGCCTCCGGCGTCGTGCCGGCCCGGGCGCGGCGTGTCGAGCACCTCGCGCACCTTCCGCGCGAGCCGCTCGGGCGTGAACGGCTTGGGCAGGAACGCGACGCCGGGCTCGAGCGCGCCCCGGTTCGCGATGGCCTGCTCGGCATGGCCCGACATGAACAGGACGCGGGCATCCGGGTACAGCGGCGCGAAGTGCCGCGCCAGCTCGCTGCCGGCCATGCGCGGCATGACCACGTCGGTGACCAGCAGGTGCAGCGGCCCGGTGTGTTGCCGCGCCCTGGCGAGCGCGTCCTCGCCGTCGGTCGCCTCGACGACGTGGTAGCCGTAGGATCGGAGGCTCATCGCCGCCAGCCGCCGCACCGACGTTTCGTCCTCGGCGAGCAGGATGGTCTCGGTCCCGCCGCGAAGGGCCGGCGCGCCGGCGTCCGTCGGTTCGAGGTCCGCCTCTTCGGGCGGCACGCGCGGGAAGTAGACCCGCACGGTGGTCCCGGCGCCCTCCTCGCTGTAGACCGCGATGTGGCCGCGGCTCTGGGCGAGGATGCCGTGGCAGGTCGCGAGCCCGAGCCCGGTTCCCCGACCCGGCTCCTTCGTGGTGAAGAAGGGCTCGAACAGGTGGGATCGCACTTCGGCCGACATCCCGACGCCCGTGTCGCTCACCGCCAGCATGACGTAGTCGCCGGGCGCCACGTTCACGCGATCGCGCGCGTAGTCCTCGTCGAGCGTCGCGTTGGAGGTCTCGACGATCAGCCGGCCGCCCGACGGCATCGCGTCGCGCGCGTTGACCACCAGATTGATCAGCACCTGGTGCACCTGTGTCGCATCGGCGCGGATCGCGCCCAGGTCCGCGGCGAGCGCGGTGACGATCTCGACGTCCTCGCCCACCAGCCTCCGCAGCAGCCGTTCCGCATCGCCGACCACGGCGTTGAGATCGAGCACCCTCGGCTCGATGACCTGCCGCCGCGCGAACGCCAGCAGTTGCGAGGTGAGCGTCGCGGCGCGTCCGCCGGCCTTGGCTATCTCGTCGACGCAGGTCGCCGCCGGGTGCCCCGGGCCCAGTTCGTCGCGCAGCAGTTCGGCGTAGCCGAGGATGGCGGTGAGCAGGTTGTTGAAGTCGTGCGCCACGCCGCCGGCCAGCCGCCCGACCCCGTCCATCTTCTGGGCCTGCAGGACCTGCTCCTGCAGGCGCCGCCGCTCACCGATGTCCTCGACCAGCACGATGAAGAACGCCGGCACGCCAGTCACGTCCCGCACGATGGAGATCGTGATGGCCACCCACACCTCGCGGCCGCCCTTTCGCAGGTAGCGCTTCTCCATCCGGTAGCCGTCGCGCTGGCCGGCAATGGTCTCCAGATAGAGTGGCATCTCCCGCGTCAGGTCGTCGGGGTGCGTGATCTCGTCGAAGCGCATCGACTGCAGTTCCTCGGCCGTGTAGCCGATCAGGTCGAGGAACACCTGGTTGGCGCGCAGCGTCCGTCCGTCCCCGTCGGACACGACGATGCCGAGCGGGGCGTTGTCGAAGACGGCGCGGAACCGCACCTCGCTGGCAAGCCGCTGCCGGCGATCCTCGATCGCCTGGAGACCGAAGCCCAGATCGGCGGCCAGTCTCTCGAGCAGCGCCACGGTCTCGGCATCGAACGCGTCGCGTTCGGACGAATACAGGCTCACCGTGCCGAACGGCACACCGCGCACGAGCACCGGAGAGACGGCGGCGCTGCGCAGGCCGGCCTCCAGCAGCGCGTCACGCCACGGCGCGAGGATGGGGTCGGCGATCGCGTCGGCCACGACCGTCGTCCGCTGCGTCCGCAGGGCGAGCGCCGACGGTCCACGTCCGGACTCCGAGTCGTCCCAGCGGATCGTGAGGTCGTCGAGCAGGCGCGCGTGACGGCCCCACGAGGCGACTGGCTGGAGGCGGCCGTCGGACTCGGCCCGGCTGATCCACGAGAGCGCGAACCCCGCGGTCTCGGCGATCGTGCGCGCGGCGCCCTGCAACAGATCCTCCGGCCCCTCGCTCTTCACCAGCAACTGGTTCACTTCCGACAGCGTGCGCAGCAGCCGGTTGAGGCGGTCCCGCCGGCGTTCGGCGTCACGGCGCCCCCTGATGTCGCGCACCACCGACACGATGACCGGCCCGGTATCGTCCTGCACCAGGGAGCTGCTGATCTCCACCGGGAACGACGTGCCGCCGAGTGTCTGCGCGACCGACTCGTAGAACAGGTATCCCTTCTCCAGCAGCGTCCGGAACGCCGCCCGGGCCGCCTCGCGCTCGGCGGGCGGCCGGAGATCGTCGTGGATGTGCCGGCCGATCAGCTGCAGCCGCGTGCCGCCGAACAGGGTGGTCGCGCGCGAGTTGAGATCGAGCACGCGGCCGTCGGGCCGGATCAGCAGGATGGCATCGTTGGCCTGCTCGAGCAGGTTGGCGAGGCGGGCGCGCGTCCGGGCCAGCGCCAGGTCGTGCGACCGCATGCGCCCACGCCAGGCCAGCCACGCCGCCACCGCCAGCGTGAGGAGCAGCGTGCCGACCGCCACGTCCGTCTGGAGTTGCGTGCGGCGCACGTCGGCGTCAATCTCCGCCTCGGCCACCTCGAGCAGCAACGCCCAGGCCGGCGCCACCGGCCTGATCGCCGCCAGCACGGGCTCGTCCCGTTCGTTGAGGAACGCGCCGTACGCGGAGCGTCCCGACAGGGCCGCGGCCGATCCGTACTCGACCTCGGACATCGGGCGGTCGGCGCCGAGCGGCGGTAATGGCTGCGGCTGCGACGCGCACACCCAGGTGGCGTACTCGCCGACGCGATGAACCAGCCGCCACTCGGCGGTGCGCCGGCTCGACGCGCGCTGCGTGACCAGCGGGCACAGCCAGTCGGCCGCCATCGACTGCGCCACCAGGCGCGCGCCACCGCTGCCCACGGGCACGATGAACTGCACGGCGAGCCGCCCGTCCGTGTGCGCGTGCGCCGTGACCATCCCCTCCGCGCCCACCGCCTCGCGCCGGGCCGTGTCCACGCACGAGGCGGGCACCGGATCGGCCGTCGACGTACCCACGATCCGACCAGACGCGTCGATCAGGAACACCGCCGACAGCCCCCGATGGACCAGGAAGGCGGTGAACACGTTCCGCAGGTGGCCGGCGGTCTCGCCACGCACGGCCTCGTCGCCTGCGTCGCTGGCGGCCGCCTCGATGACGCTCGGAAACTGCGCCATCGTCAGGGCGTTGTCGAGCCGATCGCTCATCCAGGAGGCGATCGCGGTCTGGCGTTCGTCGGCCCGCAGCGCGAGTTCCTGCTCGAGATCGGCCAGCGCACGCTGTCTCACCAGGGGCGCGTAGAAGAAGATGAAGGCCGCAACCGCCGCCAGCGTCGCCGCCGCGATCGCGGCGGGAACCCTCCAGGCACGCGAGGTCGTGACGGACGGCGGGAGAACAGGCGCCGGGCTCACGATGGGAAGGATAGTGAATCTGGCGCGCCGCGGCCAATCGGACCTTCCAGGACGGTGTGGCCGGCAGCCACGCCCTGCACGCGCCCGTCGGGCCACGAGATGCGCGTCTCGCGGCGGGCCTCGGCCACCGCCCGCCAGCGCGACGGGCTGGCGTGCACGTGCCGCAGGCACAGCGGCGCGTCGGCATGGAACCACTCGTGCCCGTCACGCGAGACGACGAACCGGTCGGGGCCAATCGTGATGCGCCAGTCGTGGCCGCCGAGGCGCAGCCGATCCAGGGTCGAGACCTCGCGCGCATGCGTCGTCCCGAGACGCAGGCCGTCCCACGGCGTAACGTCGGCGAACTCCGCGAGGCCCGTCCACGCGAACAGCGGGCCCCAGCTCTGGTGCCGCTGACCGCCACCGCGACCGTCGACGCTGCTGAAGTTCTCGCGGCACACCTGGTGCCGGTGCCAGTCGTCGAGGAACATCGCGGCGCCGCGCGACGCCAGGTGGCTGGCCGCCTCCCCGGCGTGCACGCGCCGCAGCGCCTCGTAGAGCAGCAGGTTCACGGGCGGCCAGATCGTGCCGCGCCAGTACTGCTGGTCGGCGTGCGCCGGATCGCGGCGCGAGATCGTCGGCACGATCCACCTGCCCCAGAACTGCGAGGGATCGGTGAGACACGCCAGGGCTCGCGACAGCCGTTCGCCGGATGCGACGCCGGCCAGCAACGGGTAGAAGTTCGATGCCGCGATCCGCCGCGAGAAGGTCCCGTCGGGGTGGCGGTCGGCATACACGCCGCGCGTGTCGTCCCAGAGGCGCCCGTCGATCAGCGCGCAGAGCCGCGCGTGCTCGCGCCGGTGGGCCGCGGCCCGCGCCGGGTCGCCGGCCGCCTCGTGGAGCCACGCCAGGCACTCCGCGTCGAGCGCGAGCAGCGCGCTCAGGTCCACGCAGTCGAGCGCGAGGGTGTTCGACCGCGCGTCCCACGCCACGTCGTCCCAGTTCGGCAAGTCGTCCTGCCCCGATTCCCACGCGGCCTTCTGGCGATGGCTGGCGTCGCGCTCCCACGACGGCACCCAGGCGTTCACCCGATCCAGGTCGGAACCCCACGCGAACAGCCCCGAGGGCCGCCGGCGACCCGTGCGCGCGTCCTCACCCGACCACCACGCGTGCCAGCGCTCAAGGCGCGGCAGGGCGCGGCGGGCGAGCTCCCGATCGCCGCTGCGCATCACCAGGCGCGAGACGACGAAGGCGCCGACCGGTGGTTGGGAGCGGTCGGGCGTGCCGCCGAGGCGGCTGCGCCAGTTCGGCACGTTCCCCGACGGGTACTGCGTGTCGAGCACGGCCTCCACCATCGAGCAGGCGAGCTCGTGGTCGTCGAGGCTCGCCAGCAGCGCGTTGAAGAACCCGTCCCACGCGAAGATGGTCCAGTGGTCGCGCGCGCCGTCGGGCTGCGGGAAGATCCAGCGGCGGCCGGCCGGCACGTAGCGGCGCATCGTGTCGGGCTGCAGCAGGGTCATCCAGTGGAGGTTGTTGGACACCGCGTCGGCGAGACCGTCCCAGTGGCCGGAGACGCGCACGCGGCGACGCGCGCAGTCCGCGGCGGCCCGGTCGAGGGCCTGCGACCACGCACGCCCGACGGGACCGGTGGCGGCCGGGGCAGGCGGCTCCGCGTCGCGCCCTCCGTGCCAAGACACCCGCAGCAGCAGCGGCCGGTCCGGTGCGACGTCGAGGTCCAGGAAATCGGGGTCGTCCAGGAAATCGGGGTCGGGTCCGGTTTCTGGACGTGCGCTCGAAAAACAGGTCCGACCCAGATTGTCCTGGGTGACGCACACGCGCGCGACGACGCCTGCGCCCACCTCGGCAACCAGGCCGTCTCCGACCCGGCCCCACCGCGCGTCCCAGTCCCACGGCGCCACACCCTGCACGCGCACCCGCAGCGGGCGCGCCACCGAGAGGCGGCACAGGACGTCGGCGTCGCCGGTCCGCGCCCACTCCCACACGAGGCTGGCCTCGCCTCCGGCGACGGGCGGCGGTTCGGCGTCGGGCGCCTCGGGGAAGTCTGGACGCAGGTCGAAGGCGACGCGCGCGTAGCGGCCGGAGGGTTCGTGCGGGCCCACCTCGTGGACGCGCAGGAACATCTCGGCGGGGTCGACGATGGCGCCGTCCCGCTCGGCCAGCAGGCGCAGCGCCGCTCCGATCCCCGGGGCGAAGGCCACGACCAGCCCCGCCCAGGCGTCAGCCTCGAAGGCGCCGGCCAGCGGCCACGATTCGCCGGTCATCGCTCGCGCAGGCGCACCGTGGCGCGCGAAAACGGAATGCCGTCGGAAGCCGGAAACCGCACCCGCACGCGTCCCGCCGTGCCGGCCCAGGCCACGAGTTCGCCGCCCTCCACCGATGCGGGACGGGGACCGTGCGCCGAGAACTCGGCCTCGCCGCCTTCCGGCGCCTCCAGTTCCACGCGCACCGCGTCGGCCTCGGCGACGACGTCCAGCACGCGAAGGCCCCGGCTGCGCTGCCCTGGCGTGAGATCGACGCGCGGCGGATCCACGGCGTAGCCGCCGCGCCAGGTGGTGGTGACGACGACCGGCGCGCCCTGCAGGCGAACGAACACGGAAGGCTCGCCCGCGTGGCCGTCGCGTGGCGGCGTGGAGGCGGCCTGCGATACCCGTGTGCGCACCTCGCGCGCGCCGGGCGGCACGGCGGGCACGAACTCGAGATCGATCGGCGCGCCCTCGCCCGACAACGTGGCCGTCTGCAAGCCCGCCGCGTGATCGAGCGTCATGTGCACGCGAGTGTCGCCCGCCGGCAGGCCCCGCACCACCGTCCGCGCCCACGACGGGGGCACCTGGGGTGCCAGCCGGGCACGCCGGCGCGGCGCGTCGGCCGACCAGCCGATCACCCCGCGCAGCAGCGGCGTGGCGAGCATGGACGAGGCGAAGAACTGGTGCGGCACGGCGGTGTCCAGCGGTCGGTAGAACGCTCCCGAGAGCAGTTCGGCGTGCCGGCCGCGCGCGAAGTCGAAGGTGAGCTGGCCGAGCGCGTCCACCAGCGGGAACCCCGCCCACCCCCGGCCGTACTGGTAATGGCCGAGCGCGACGAAGCCGGTGACGAACGGCCACACCGCGCCCATGTTGTAGTGCAGCGGGTCGTAGAGCGCATGGTCGACGGCGAGCATCCGCGCGCCCCAGTCGGCGGCGATCCGGTGGCCGGCCAGCGACGTGAGGGTGCGGCGGGCGCGCGCGGGCTCGAGCAGGCCGAAGGCGGCCGCCGTGGCCGGCCACACCGTGAGCGCATCGTTGACCGCCCCGGAGGCGAGCAGGCCGAACGCGTGATGGCCCGCCGGCTCGATCCAGTAACGCTCGTTGAGCGTGCGCCGGCCCTTCTCGCCGATGCTGCGGGCTTCTTCCGCCAGCGCCGTGTCGCCGCGCGCGCCGGCCATCTCGGCCATCGCCGCCGTGGCCTGCAGCCAGACCGCCGCGAGGTAGATGTCCTGATGGATCTGCTCGCCGATGGCCCCTACCTCGATGGCGCCCAGCCCGCCGGCGGTGTTCTCGACGATCCCGTCACCATCGGTCTCCGTCGTGAGGCACCAGGCCCACGCCTTGCGGATGGCGGGCCAGAGCTCGTCGACCAGGGCCGTATCTGCCGTGGCCCGCCAGTGCTGCCAGACCGCGACGATCCAGTAGGGCGTGGTGTCGGCGTGGTAGTAGGCGTAGGGGAAGCGATCGAACCACGGAAGCTGGCCGGCGGCCTGCGAGATCTCGTGCGGGATCTTGCCGTCGGCGCGCTGGTACTTCGCGAAGAAGCGCAGACCCTCGGCCACCGGCTCGCGCAACCCGGCCGAGGACATCGCCAGCGAGTTGATGGCCGCGTCGCCGCCGAAGAACCACCCGAACCCCGGCCGCGCGCCCTGCCCCGACGGCCCCCAGCCCGCCACGGGCCCGCACCCGAGATCGGGGTTGCACACGCGCTGCTCGTCGAGGTTCACCTTGGCCCACTCGAACGCGAGGTCGATCCGGTCCTCCGGCGTGTCGAGGCGCACCGCCTCGTCGCGCAGGCGAGCGGCATGCGCGACCCGATCGCGATACAGCCGTTCGGCGTCGGCGATCAGCCGCCGGTACTCGTCGGCCAGCGCCTCCCGCGGCTGCGTGCCGGCGACGATGGCAATCGGCAGGAACTCCCGGCGGGCGCGCGCCGGATCGACCGGGATGCGGAAGACGCTGGGCGCATCGGGCAGCGCGTGCGCCGGGTGATCGGTTCCCGCCGTGGCCCACGGCGAGCCGAGGTAGGCGTTGCGCAGGCGCAGGCTCTCGGAGAACAGGAACGCCCGCAGGTCGGGACGCCACGCGGCGTACTGGCCGCCGAAGGCGCCGGGCCACGCGTACTGGAACACCTCGCGGAAGCTGACGATCACCTCGATCGGGCGCACGGCGTCGATGTCGAGCAGCACGAGCACGCCGGGTCGATCCAGCGGCGCCAGCACGTGCTGCCTCGCGGTGAACGTCGCATGCGCGTAGGTGACGGTGGTCAGCTCGGGCCGCACCTCCACGGTGCGCGCCACGTCGGCGCCGCGCACCGGCTCGTCGTAGTCGGGAATCCGGAAGTCGAGGTGCAGGCCGCTCACCAGCTTCAGGGGGTGCACCCACACCTCGGCCTCGCCCGTCTCGAGGCCGAGCCACGCGGCCCGCGGGCTGACGACGCCGAGGTACTGCCCCGGGCGCACCTCGCCCGACAGCCCGATGGGCGAGGGCGCGATGACGAACTTCGGCACCGGCGGCAGGTCCGGCGCCGGCTCCCTTGCCGGCGTGACCGCCACGACCGCGACGGCGGCCGCCAGGACGTACGAGACGCGTGTCGCGCGTGTCATCCCTTGATCCCCGTGACGTGCAGCCCCTCGGTCAGGAACCGCTGGGTGAAGAGGAACAGCAGCAGCACCGGGCCGACCGCCGCGACGGCGGCCGCCATCTGGTACGGCCAGTTGGTGAGGTACGTCGAGTGGAACGAGGCGATGCCCACTTCGACGGTGCGCATCCCGATGGAGCGCGTGACGATGAGCGGCCAGAGCAGGTTCTTCCACGCGTCGAGGAACGCGAAGAGCGCGAGTGTGGCGAGCGCGGGCCGCACCAGCGGCAGCGACACCGACCAGAAGATGCGCCACGGGCCGGCGCCGTCGATCCGCGCCGCGTCCTCCAGCTCGCGCGGCACCTGCCGGAACGACTGGCGCAACAGGAAGATGCCCCACACCGACACCAGTTCGGTGCTGGCCAGCCCCGCGTAGGTGTCGACCCAGCCGAAGGCGTCCACCAGCAGGAAGCGGGGGATCAGCACCACGACGGCCGGCACCATCAGCGTCGACAGGCACAGCAGGAACAGGCGGTCGCGGCCGCGGAACTCGAGCCGCGCGAAGGCATAGCCGGCCGTGGCCGACGTCATCACCTGACCGACCATCACCAGCGTCGCGAACACGACGGCGTTCAGGAAGTAGCGCCCGAAGGGCTGCGCCGTGAGCGCTCCGCGGTAGTTGTCGAGGCGAAACGTCGAGGGCCACAGCGGCGGCGGCTGCGCGAACACCTCGAGCTTCTCCATCCCGCTGGTGGCGACCATCCACGCAAACGGCAGCACCGCAGCCATCGTGGCGAGGGCGAGCGCCGCCAGCCGCGCCAGGTCCGCCGGCCGCCAGCCGCCGCGCCGCCCCCCGGTCGTCATGCGCTCCTCCGCTCCAGCGTGCGGAAGTGCAGCCACGTGACGAGGAAGATGGCGGCAAAGAGCACCCAGCTCATGGCCGCCGCCGAACCGATGCGCTGCAGTTCCCACGCCTCCTCGTAGATGTGGAACACGGCGACGTCGGTGGCGTGCAGCGGCCCGCCCTCCGTCATCACGTACACGGTGCCGAACACCTGGAAGGAGCCGATGGCCGAGGTGACGAGGACGAAGAACAGCGTCGGGCGCAGGCCCGGCAGCGTGACGTGGAGGAAGCGCCGCCACGCACCGGCGCCGTCGATGCGCGCCGCGTCGTGCAGCTCGCGGGGGATCGCCGTCAGCCCCGCCTGGATCAACACCGTCTGGAACCCCAGGCTCGTCCAGCCCGCCACGATCATCACCGAGACGAGCGCGACCGACGGCGACGACAGCCACGGCACGGCGGGCAGCCCGACGGCGCCCAGCGCGGCATTGGCCAGGCCGTACTGGTCGTTGAGGATCCACTGCCACACCATCGCCACCGCGGCGAGGCTCGTGATGCTCGGCAGGAAGAAGGCCGCCCTGGCCAGGGTGGAGGCGCGACCCGGCCGGCTGACGAGCATCGCCAGCGCGAGCGCGAGCGCCATCGACACGGGCACGTGCAGCGTGAACAGCGCCGTGTTCGCCAGCGCGTGCCAGAACGCACCGTTGCCGGCCAGCTCGCGGTAGTTGTCGAGGCCCACGAACGGGCGTGCCGGATCCAGCAGGCTGTAGCGGTGCAGCGACAGCCAGGCGGCGAAGATCAGCGGCCCGAACGTGAACACGGCCAGGTGCAGGATGCCCGGCGAGAGGAACCACCACGCCGTCAGCTCGCGCCGCAGCCGCTTCCGGTCGGTGAGCGCGGCGGCGAGCAGGAGCAGCGGCGCGCCGGCCACGGTCGCCGCCAGCGCCGGGGCCGCCATCGATGCGGGGCGTGCGTGGGTCTCCTCGAAGGGCAGCAGCACGAGGCGCATCGACGCGGCGGGCGCCACGGCGTACCTCACGCGATGGATTTCGAGGCGGCCGCTGGACGGCACGTCGCTCGTGGCCAGCGCGAAGGCCACGTCGGCCGGGAAGCCGGCAGCGGCTTCCGGGTCCTCTGCCGGCGCGCCGCCCGCAGCCACCGCGCGCAGCCCTACCAGGTCGAATGCCTGGGATGGACGCAGCGGGTGTCCCGCCACCGCGTCGTGGTCCGCGATCGCGTCGCGTGCGAGCGCCAGGCGCCTGTCGGTGAGCTCCGCCAGGGTCCGCGTGGACGTGCGCGCAATCGCCGAGACGGGCCACGCCGCCGCCAGCGCCGCCAGCGCAATCCAGGCAGCCATCACGGGCCCCATCGGCGCGGCGGCCCGTCGGGCGGCCGCGCCGGTGCAGGCCAGGGCCAGCGCGAACAGCGCGCCGCACGACACCGCGGTCGCCGCGACGAGTTCACCCGCGGGTGGCCCGCGGTGTTCCATCGTCGCGGTAACCGACACCTGGCCCACCGCGTCCCAGCCGTCGGCATCGAGCACCGGGGCACGCGCGACCCGTGGCGGTCCGCCAGCCTCGATCGCGGGCTCGAACAGCGCGGGATCCACCCAGGCGCTGCGCGCCCAGCGCGGGCCCAGCAGGCGTGTGAGTCGTGCCGGCGCGTCTGGCTCGCGCAGCAGCCGCGCGGCGATCGCCGCGTCGGCAAGCAGCACCTGGCGCTCGATCTGCCGCACCGCCGCCCATGCCTGCCAGGCGGCGACGGCGATGCCCGCCAGCACCAGACCGGCCATCGCCGCGGCCAGCACGACACGTGGCCGCGTCATCGCGCCAGCTCCCGGTCGAGCCGCACCGCGATCTCGCGCGCCGCCGTCTCCACGTCCTCCCCGTGCAGCAGGCGGCGGTCCATGATGTCGACCGCCAGCCGCTCCACGCGATGGAAGTCCATCACCATCGCGCCCCAGGGGAGCCGGCCCCGACCCACCTGCCGCAGGAAGGCGCGCTCGAGGCCCGAGGCGTCGTGCGCCGCGAGATCCTCGGCCACGTGCCGCAGGGCGGGAATGCCGAGCCGTGTCCCGCCGCGCTCGCGCTGCGCCGCCTCGCCGGCCAGCCACGCGGCCAGCTCCACCGCCAGCCGCTTCTGGCGGACGTTGGCCGGCACGGCCCATCCCGACACGTAGATGGCGGTGGCCGGTGCGATGCCCGGCCGGTGCGGGATCGGCGCCAGGCCCAGATCGATCGTCCCGCGGGCCGCGTAGTCCATCAGCAGCGGCAGCGACCAGTGGCCCGAGAGCAGCATGGCCTGGCGGCCCGTGAAGAACCGTCCGGTGCGCGCCACGTCGCCGCCCAGCGTGAACTGGACCGGCGGCGTCACCCGGTACTTCAGCACCAGGTCCGTGAGGAACCTGAAGGTGTCGACGGTGGCCGGACCATCGAGGAAGCCGCTCGCCCTCGTGCCCCCCTGCCCGAGGACGTCGCCGCCGGCCGACCAGACCCACGACACCCACTGGTAGAGCTCGCGCGGGAAGTCGATGGCGTACACGTCACGGGCGCCGCCGGCGCCGGTGTGGCGGCTGACGGCCAGGCTGGCCGCGAGGAACTCGTCCCAGGTCCAGTCGTCATCGGAGGGCGGCGCCACGCCCGCCGCGTCGAACACGCGGCGATTGACGTAGATCGCCATCGGCGTGAAGTCCTTCGGCAGCGCGTAGAGCCGGTCGCCGCGCGCGAACACGTCGAGCACCTGCGGGAACACCGCCGTGCGGTCGTAGCCGACGCGCGCGAGATATGGCGAGAGATCGAGCACGAGGCCGCGCTCGACGAAGGCCGGGATGTCCGGGACGTCGAGCAGGAAGACGTCGGGCGGGGTGCCGGAGGCGATGGCGACGGCGAGCTTCTCGCCGTAGTTGTTCACCACCGACTCCACCACCACCGACACGTGCGGGTGCGCCGCCTCGAAGCCGTGAGCGATGCGCTGCTCCAGCTCGAGCTCCAGTTCGGGCGCCCAGTTGAGCACCCGCAGCGTCACGGTCCTCTCCGCGGCGCGTCCCGCGCACGCCGTCACGATCGATGCCGACGCCAGCGCGAGGGCGCACGTCGCGATCGCCGCGGCGCGCAGCCTCACGGCGCGTCTCCCCCAGCGCGGGTCACGTCGAGACGCAGGCCCGTGGCCGCATCGAAGAGGTGCCATCGGGCGCGGTCGAGCCGCACGCCGACGCGCGTGTCCGGCGCGCCCGCCCAGTCGGCCGCCGCGCGCGCCACCCACGGCGCGGCAGCGGGGCCGTCGATCTGCACCAGCGATTCGTTGCCGGGGATCTCGACGCGGCGCACAATCGACTCGAAGTCGGCCTCCGCGGCTCCGGGCGCCACCAGGCGCACGTCCTCAGGCCGCACGCCGAGCACGGCACGGCCCGCCGCGGCCGCGCTCTCGAGGGCGATCGACAGCCGGCCGGCGCGCACGCGTCCGCCATCGAGATCGGCGTCGACGAGGTTGATCGCGGGCGTGCCGACGAAGGTGGCGACGAACAGGTTGGCGGGCCGGCGGTAGACCTCGAGCGGCGCCGCCACCTGCAGCAGGCGGCCGCCGTCGAGCACCGCCACGCGCTGTCCCAGCGTCATCGCCTCCACCTGATCGTGCGTGACGTGGATCATCGTCGTGCCGAGACGGGCGTGCAGGCCGGCGATCTCGCGGCGCATGTCGGCGCGCAGGCGCGCGTCGAGGTTCGACAGCGGTTCGTCGAAGAGGAACACCTGCGGGTCGCGCACGATCGCCCGGCCGATGGCGACGCGCTGCTTCTCTCCGCCCGAGAGCTGGCCCGGCCGCCGATCGAGCAGGCGCTCGAGCCCGAGCACCTCCGCGGCCCAGCCCACGCGCCGCGCGCGCTCGGCCGGCGGGGTGCCCCGCATCCGCAGGCCGAATGCCAGGTTCTCGCGCACCGTCATGTGCGGGTAGAGCGCGTAGTTCTGGAACACCATCGCGACGTCGCGCGCCGACGGCTCCAGGCCGGCCACGTCGCGGCCGCCGATGCGCACCTCGCCGGCCGTGGGCTCTTCCAGGCCGGCGATGAGCCGGAGCGCGGTCGACTTGCCGCAGCCCGACGGGCCCACCAGCGCGAGGAACTCGCCGGCCCGCACGTCGAGGTCGAGCGCGTGCAGCGCGACGATGGCGCCGAACCGCTTCTGCAGGCCGCGCAGCGACACGCCGGCCGGGGCGCGGCCGGCGCCGGCCCTCACCACGCGATCTCCAGCGGCGCGCCCAGGCGCGTCTCGCAGGCACGCCGATCGACGATGGCCGTCACGCGATCGCCGTCGCGGCGCACCGACACCTCGTGGCCGCGCACCCAGGCATCCTCGAGCGAGACGCGATCGACGGCCAGCGGCAGCGGATCGATCCGCAGGCCCGTGGCCGTGGGCTCGAGGCCCGCGACGCCCCGCACGATCAGGTCGGCCACCCAGCTGTGCATGTAGTCGTCGATGCCGCGGTAGAAGGCGGCGTCGCCGGTGAACGGATTGTAGTGCTCGTAGCAGCCGGGCCGATCGATCCGGCCGCGGTCGAAGAACATCCTGACGAAGCGGGCGAGCAGGCCCGCCGCCACCGGCCCGGCCTCGCGGTGCCCGTCGTGGAACGCGCGCAGCAGCCCCTCGATCACGTGGCTCGTGGTCATGGGCCACACGCGTCCGTTCCACGGACAGACGTGGCGCCGGCCCTTCCACTCGGCAAAGGCGCTGAAGCGCGGGTCGTCCACGCTCGAGGAGGGGATCGGCCACGGGGTGCCGAACGTCGCCGGATCGGCCAGGTGGGCCAGCAATCGCGCGCGCCGCGCGTCGCTCACCAGCCCGGTCAGCAGCGGGTAGAAGCCGGTGGCGGCCTTCACGCCGGTGCGCGCCAGCGAACCGGGCGCCACGTCCATGAAGATCCCCGCCTCGTCGTCCCAGCACCGCGACACGATCGCGCGGGCGGTGCGCGCGCGAGCCTCGGCCCAGCGACCGCTCGCCCGATCGTCACCGAAGCGGGCCGACAGCCGTTCGAGCGCGGCGAAGAGCTGGTGCGCGTAGACGGAGACGTCGATCCCCTTGAGCCGGATCCGGTTCTCCCATCCGTAGCGATCGGCGTCGGGATCCACCGCGAGGTACCGGGACATGTACTCCTGCCCCGTCTCGAACTGGTCGATCACGTCGAAGAGGCCCGAGCCCTCCGCGTCGCGGGTGCGCAGCAGCCACTCGGCGTAGCGCGACAGCCCGTCGCAGGCCTCGCGGGCGAAGACCTCATCGTCATGGATGGCGAGCGCGGCCTGCACGGCGTCGCCCCAGTTGGCGTGGTAGAAGTCGGTGCCGCGCAGGTGCGTGCTGTAGAGCCGGCCGTGGAAGCCGCCGTCGGCGCGCTGCGCGGCGAGGAAGTTGCGGAGCGAACCAAAGGCTTCGGCGGGGTCGCGCGCCCAGCGCATCTCCCACATGTGGCACTGCGCGCTGTAGGTGATCGGCACGTGGAAGTAGCCGATGCCTTCCGCGATGCAGGGCGCACGCACGTGGCCGGCGCCGCCGCCGAGCCGGTTCAGCCGCAGGCCGTAGACCCGGTAGTCGAAGCCGCGGGCGAGGTACGGATCGTCGCAGGTGAAGCGTGGGAAGCCTTCATACCACGCCGTCCAGGCGCGTGTGGCCGCGGCGAGGGCGGGCGCGGCGCCCGGCGCGGCGCGGCGCGACGGCGCCCACGGCGCGTCGAGCGCGACGCTGAAGGTGATCTCGTCCGATCCGGCGACAGGCATCGCCACGGCCAGGTGCACCAGGCCGGCGGGCGAAATCCCTTCCAGTCGCACGTCCTCGCGCAGCCCGTCGCCGCTCCATCGCTCGGCAAACGGCGCGTGCAGCCAGATCGGCTGGGCGAGGCTGCCCTCGGATCGCAGCGCCGCGCGGCGTGCGCCGGCCGGCTGCCCGTCCTGCCAGGCCACCAGCCGCAGGCCGATCGACGCCTCATCGCCGCGCCGGTCGGTCACGCGCCGCGTCCAGGCCAGACCGCCGGCAACGGCCGCCACGTCGTCGACGGCCTCGCCCGGCTGCATGGAGAAGGCCACCAGCCAGCGCGGTTCCCCGCCGGATGCCGTGGATGGACACGTCCAGGCCGAGGCGAGGCGGGCGTCGGGCAGCGCGAAGCGGCGCTCCAGCAGGCACGCCCCGTCCGGCGTGTCCCACACCGCTTCGATCGCGTGCGGCCGCCATTGCCACGAGCGCCGGACGAGCGGGACCGCGCGGCCCGAGGCGTCGACGAGCGCCACGGCGAACAGCGGCGCGACCGCGTGGTAGTCGACGTGCGCCTCGTCCCAGAACCCCGGCACGTGCAGCCACTGCGGGAAGGGTGGCGCCCACGTCACGCCCGTCCCGCACGAGAGGAACCACTTGTCGTCGCGGACGAGGGCATCGAGGCGGCGACTGGTCATCGCCGGAGAGTGTCACGGGTCGGGTGGCGGATTTCAACTCCCCGGCCCGGCATCGCGTCGGCGCGCCACCAGCCCAGGGCCCTTGAAATCCCCCGGCGCGGCCGTCATGCTCATGGCCGCCGATGACGCTCACCGCCCTGGACTGGGCCATCCTCGCGAGCTACTTCGCGCTGAGCCTCGGCGTGGGGCTCGCGTTCACGCGTCGCGCGAGCCGCAGCACCGAGGAATACTTCCTCGCGGGCCGCCGCATCCCGTGGTGGCTGGCCGGCGTCTCGATCGTGGCCACGACGTTCTCGTCGGACACGCCGCTGCTGGTCACCGGCATCACGGCGCGCGGCGGCATCGCCGGCAACTGGATCTGGTGGGCGTTCGTGCTCTCGGGCATGCTCACCGTCTTCTTCTTCGCGCGGCTGTGGCGGCGCGCCGGCGTCACCACCGACGTCGAACTGGCCGCCCTCCGCTATTCCGGCCGGTCCGCCCACGTGCTGCGCGTCTTCCGCGCGCTCTACGTCGGCCTGCCCATCAACGCCATCATCGGCGGCGCGGTCACGCTGGGCATGGTCAAGATCCTCAAGGGCACGCTCGGCGTCGACGATGTGCCGGCGGTGATCGTGTGCTTCGGCGTGACGGCGGTCTACACGACGCTCGGCGGGTTCCTCGGCGTACTCTGGACCGACTTCTTCCAGTTCCTGCTCGCGATGGCCGGTTCGGTGGTGCTCGCGTGGTACGCGGTGGATGCCGTCGGCGGCCTCGCGGCGATCGCGCCCGGACTCGCCCGCGTGCACGGCGCCTCGGCCGACAGTCTGCTGGCCTTCGTGCCGCGGGCCGACTCGGCGTTCCTGCCGCTGGTCGCCCTCGTCGTCTTCCTCACCGTGCAGTGGTGGGCGGCGTCCTACCCGGGCGCCGAGCCGGGCGGCGGCGGCTACGTGGCGCAGCGCATGTTCGCCGCGCGCGACGAACGCGACTCGGCGCTCGCCGTGCTGCTCTTCAACGTGCTGCACTACACCGTGCGGCCATGGCCGTGGATTCTCACCGCGCTCGCCTCGATGATCTACTTCGCCGGCGACCCCGCCGTGGCCGCCGACCCCGAATCGGGCTACGTGCGGATGATGACCGACGTGCTGCCGGCCGGCTGGCGGGGGATGCTCGTGACGGGCATGCTGGCCGCCTACATGTCGACCGTCTCGACGCAGCTGAACTGGGGCGCGTCCTACCTGGTGAACGACGTCTACCGGCCCTACGTGCGGCCGGGCGCGGGCGAGGGGCACTACGTCACCGTGTCGCGGCTGGCCTCGCTGCTGATCATGCTGCTGGGCGGCCTCGTGGCGCTGCGGCTGGGGCGCGTGACGCTCGCCCTCGACCTGCTGCTCTCGATCGGGGCCGGGACGGGCCTCGTCCTCATCCTCCGGTGGTACTGGTGGCGCGTGAACGCCTGGTCGGAGATCTCCTCGATGGTGGCGGCGGCTGTCGCCTCGATGTGGCTGCGCTACGGCGTGGGCCCCGAGGGCTTCGGCCTGGACAGCGGCCCCCACGACCAGCAGGTCTTCTTCGCCTGGTCGATGCTCATCACCACGGCGATCGTGACGGTGACCTGGCTCTCGGTCACGTGGCTGACGCCGCCGGCCGACCGCGAGACGCTGGTCGCCTTCTACCGTCGCACGCGGCCGGGACGCGCCGGCTGGCGGCCGGTCGCGGCGCTGGCGCCCGAGGTGACGATCGACGCCCGGCCGGCCGTGGCGCTGGGACACTGGGCGCTGGGCTGCGCGGCGATCTACCTGTCGCTGTTCGGTCTCGGCCGCCTCCTGTTCGGCGAAGCGATCCAGGGCGGCCTGTTCCTCTCGGTCGCGGCCGCCTGCGGGTGGGCGATCCAGCGGGCGATGCGGGCGTGAATCGGCCGGCGGCCACGCGATGAGCGCCGGATGGAGGAGCCTCGACCCGTGGTGGATCTCGACGCGCTCGCCCGGCACCTGATCGACGGCCATGCCGCCGAGGTGGCCGCGCTCACGCGCCAGGCGCTCGATGAAGGCCGCGCCCCGGCCGACATCCTCCAGCACGGCCTGATCGCGGGCATGCGGGTGGTGGGCGAACGCTTCCGCGACAACGTCATCTTCGTGCCCGAAGTGCTCGTCGCCGCCCGCGCCATGAAGGCCGCGCTGGCGCACCTCGAGCCCGTGCTGGCCGCCTGCGGCATCCAGCCGGCAGGCACGGTGGTGATCGGCACGGTGAAGGGCGACATCCACGACATCGGCAAGAACCTCGTGGCGATGATGCTGCGCGGCGCCGGCTTCCGCGTCATCGACCTCGGCATCAACACGCCGCTGCCGAAGTTCCTCGACGCCATCGCCGAGCACCGGCCCGACATCGTCGGCATGTCGGCGCTGCTGACGACGACGATGGGGCAGATGAAGAGCAACATCGAGGCCTTCCGGGCCGCGGGACTTCCCTGGCCGATGAAGGTGATGGCGGGCGGGGCGCCGGTCAGCGAGGACTACGCGCGCGCCGCCGGCGCCGACGGGTACGGCAGGGACGCCACCAGCGCCGTCGCGCGCGCGCTGGAACTGCTCGAGGACGTGCGGCGCGCACGGGAGGCCTGATCCGGTGCCGATCGCGGTCACGTTCCTGCCCGAGCGGCGTACGGTCACGCTGGAGGAGCCGGCCGACCTCGCGCTGGCCGCCTCGCGCGCCGACATCTGGCTCGAGCAGCCCTGCGGCGCGCGCGCCACCTGCGGCAAGTGCCGCGTGCGCCTGTCGGCGGGTGAGGCGCCGGAGACCGATGCCGATCGGCGCGTCCTGCCGGCCGGCGACCGTGCGCACGGCTGGCGCCTGGGCTGCCAGCTCCAGGTCGCCGCCGCCTGCACGGTGGAGGTTCCGCAGGCCAGTCGGGCCGTTCCTCCGAAGTCGTTCGGCCCGATCACGCTCGCGCCGCCGGCGATGCGGCCCGTGGTCAGGCGCGCGATCATCGACGCCCCGCGTCCCGACCTGGCGAGACCGCTGGCGCTGCTCGACCTGGTGGCGGCAGGCCTGGCTGGCGCGACGGGAGGAAGGGTTCCGTTGCGGGCTCCGGTGCACGTGCTGCACGAGCTGCCCGCCCTCGCCGCCGCCCATCCCAGGCTGGCGGCCATCCTCTGCGGCCGCGACCTGCTGCACGTCGAGGCTGCCGGCACGCCGGACGCGCCGCTCCTCGGCGTGGCGGTCGATCTGGGATCCACGACGCTTGCGGCGGCGCTCGTCGATCTCGCCGGCGGACGCGTGCTCGCCACCGCGGCCCGGCTGAACCCGCAGGCGCGCCACGGCGCGGACGTGATCTCGCGCATCCACTTCGCCAACGAGCGGCCCGGGGGCCTCGGCGTGCTGCACGAGGAGATCGCCGGCGCCGGCGCGGCGCTGATCGAGGAACTGCTCGCCGGCGCGGCGGCGCGCGCCGATCGCATCTTCGCCATCGCCTGCGCCGGCAACGCCACGATGACCCACACGGCCGTGGGCGCGCCGATCGGCTCGCTGGGCGAAGCGCCGTACACCGGCGTGTTCACTCAGGAATGGCAGCTGCCCGCCCGCGCGCTGCGCTGGCCGGCGCACCCCGAGGCGCAGGTCCGCTTCCTCCCCATGGTCGGACGGCACGTGGGGGGCGACACCGTGGCTGCGGCCATCGCCTGCGACCTCGACCGGGGCGAGCGCTGGCGGCTGCTCGTCGATCTCGGGACCAACGCCGAGGTCGTGCTCGCCGGGCGCGGGCGGATCCTGGCCACGTCCACCGCCGCGGGGCCCGCCTTCGAGGGCGCCACCATCGCGTGCGGCATGCGGGCGGTCCCGGGCGCCATCGACATGGTGCGCGTGATGGGCGACGGACGCATCGCCTGCGGCACGATCGCCGGCACGACACCCGCCGGCCTCTGCGGCAGCGGGCTGGTGGACGCCGTCGCCGAACTGCTCCGCGCCGGCGTCATCGCGCCGTCGGGCTACCTGCGCGGGCAGGAGGAGTGCGCCGCGCTGGGGCTGCCCTCGCGCCTGATCGGCCAGGTGGCGACCGACGCCGCCGGCCAGCGAATCGTGCGGCTGACGGATCGCGTGCACCTGGGCGCGGGCGACGTGCGGCAGCTGCAGCTCGTGAAGGGCTCGACGGCCGCCGGCATCGCGCTGCTGCTGCGCCATGCCGGCCTCGACCCGCGCGAGCTGGACGAGATCCTGCTGGCGGGCGCCTTCGGGTCGTTCCTGCGCAAGGCCTCGGCGCTCGCCATCGGCCTGGTGCCGGCCATCGATCCGGAGCGCGTGCGCTTCGTCGGGAACGCGGCCGGCGCCGGCGTCCGTCTCGCGCTGGTGGATGCGCGCGCCAGACGGCGCGCCGCGCACCTCGCCCGCGACGCCGAGTACGTGGAGCTGGCCGGCCGCCCGGACTACGAGACCGCCTTCTGCGACGCCATCCCCTTCCCCGATCCTCGCGAGGGCGCCTGACGTGCACGACGAGACGACACTGCGCACCGCAGTCGACAGTTGGCGGGCCCTGCTGCATCAGCTCGCGGGCGAGATCGAATCGCGGATGGGCGGGCGCTGCCCCTGGCGGGCGGCCGACGATCGCTGCGCGTTCACGGGCGGCTGCGCCAGCCAGCGGCGGCCCGCACGCGGCAGCGGCGGCCCGATCGCCTGCGGCGGCGATCGCCGGCTGCAGTGGAGATCGATCCATGACGAGCCGTGAACGACTCGCGATCGCGATGCGGCTGGGCACGCCCGATCGCGTGCCCGTGATGTGCCAGCTCTCGCTCGGGCACTACTTCCTGCGGGCCGGCCTCGATGCCATCGATGTCTGGCACTCCACGGAAGGGTTCGCCGAGGCGCTGGTCCGGCTGCAGCGGCGCTACCGCTTCGATGGCATCCTCGTGAACCTCCCGGGCCGCGATCCGCGCTGGCGCGAGCACATCCGCGACATCACGCCGCGCGGCGAAGACCGCATCATCACGTGGACGAACGGCTGGCACACGGTGGCGCCGCCCGACGACAATCCGCACGTCTTCCGGCCCGACGGCACGCGCGGCGTTCCCGCTTTCGACGAGGTGGATCCCGAGCGGCTCTTCTACGTCGAGCCGCACGATCTGGCCGGCATCACCTACCCGCAGGCGTGGGGGTTCACGGGCGAGCCGGCCACGCCAGGCGCCGGGTTCTTCCCGCCGTGGCACTTCGACACGCTGAAGGCGGTACGCACCCGCGCGGGCGACGAGGTGTCGGTGCACGGCGAGATCTTCTCGCCCTTCTCGCAGCTGATGGAGCTGCTCGATCACACCAACGCGCTGATGGCGCTGCTTGACGATCCCGGCAAGGTGGACGCGTGCCTGACGCGACTGGCCGAGGGCGCCGCGGCGCTCGCCATCGGACAGGCCGCGGCCGGCGCCGACGCCATCCTCATCTCGTCGGCCTTCGCCGGGGCGGGCCTGATCTCGCGTGAGCACTACGCGCGCTTCGTGCTGCCGCACGAGCGCGCCGTGATCGCCGCCGTCAAGGCGCGGCACGACATCCCGGTCTACACCCACACGTGCGGTGCCATCGGCGACCGGATCGATCTGATGGCCGCCACCGGCACCGACGGCATCGACACGCTCGACCCGCCGCCGCTCGGGACGGTGGATCTCGCCGCGGCGCGGCGCGCCACGCGCGGCCGGCTGTTCATCAAGGGCAATCTCGATCCGGTGAACACCGTGCTGCTGGGCACGCCCGCCGACGTGATGGCGGCCGCGAGACAGCGGCTGGCCATCGCCGGGCCGGGCGGCGGCTACGTGCTCAGCACGGCCTGCTCGATCGCGCCGGACGCCCCGCCCGGGAACGTGGAGGCGATGGCCGAGGCCGCCGAACGGTTCGGCCGCTACCCGATGGAGGCGTCCGAGCCCTGAGCGGGCCCTGGCCCGATCGGCTCGCCGGGACCGCCTCCGCCCTGCGCCTCCGCGCCGGCGGCCGGCCGCCGCCGCGCCTCGTCGATCGTCTGGCGCAGCGCCGCCGAGAGCTGGGAGGCCGTGAAGGGCTTGACGAGCAGCCGGCCGCCGCTCTCGGTCAGTCCCTGTGAGTTGAGCAGGTCGGCCGAGTGGCCGGAGACGAAGAGCACGGCCAGCGTGGGCCAGCGCCGGCGCGCCGCGTCAGCCAGTTCCACACCGTTGATGTGCGGCATCACGACGTCGGTGAGCAGGACGTCGGGGGGCGCGGCGGCCGTCTCGAGCCACCGCAGCGCGTCGGTCGGCGTCGGCGCCTCGTGCACCGCGTAGCCCAGGCCCTCGAGGGTGCGCCGCGCGAAACGACGCACGACCGTCTCGTCCTCGACCAGCAGCACGCGCGCGGCCATCGGCGCCCGTTCGTGCGGGGCCTCGCTCTCGGGCTCCGGGCTGGCCGGCGGCTGACTGACCCGCGGCAGCACGACGTCCATCCGTGTGCCGAGGCCGCGAGCGCTGGTCACCCGCAGCTCGCCGCGGCTCTGCTGCACGATGCCCTGCGCCGTGGGCAGGCCCAGCCCGCTGCCCTGCCCCACCTGCTTGGTGGTGAAGAACGGATCGAAGACGTGCGAGAGCGTGTCGGCGTCCATGCCGGCGCCGGTATCGATCACCGACAGCCGGACGCCCGGAATGGGTACGGGGCCGGTCTCGAAGGAGGCTGGCGGCAGCGCCTCGTCGACGTTGGCCGTCTCCACACGCACCGAGCCGCCGGTCGGCATGGCGTCGCGCGCGTTGACCACCAGGTTCACCAGCACCTGCTCGAGCTGGCCGGCATCGGCCTCCACCGCCGCGAGCCGCGGATCCAGCGCCAGCTCGAACTGGATGTGCTCGCCGCACAGGCGGGTGAGCAGCGCCTCCATCCGCCTGACGAGCGCGTTGAGGTCGAGCACGCGCGGCTGCAGCACCTGCTTGCGGCCGACGGCGAGCAACTGCCGCGTGAGCGCCGCCGCACGCTCGGTCGCGCGCTTCACCTGCAGCGCATCCTCACGCCGCTCATCGCGATCGGAGAAGGTCACCAGCAGCAGGTCGGTGTAGCCGGCGATCGCGGTGAGCAGGTTGTTGAAGTCGTGGGCGATGCCGCCGGCCAGCCGCCCGACGGCCTCCATCTTCTGGGCCTGCTGCAGCTGGTGCTCCAGCCGCCGCCGCTCGCGTGCGTCACGCAGGATCACCAGGTGCTGGCCGGCCGCTTTCTGCGACACGCTGGCATCGGTGTCGACCGCGTCTCCCGTTGCCGAACGCAGCGTGAGGGACATGGCGGCGCGGCCCCGTCCGGCCAGCGTCATCGTCGCTGCGGTCCACGCCTGACGGCTCCCCGCATCCACCAGATCGTCGAAGGAACGCCCGGCGAGCGCGCCCGGCGGCACGCCAGC
>JBDIBB010000062.1:0-23801 GCA_039812685.1 Vicinamibacteraceae bacterium | reverse complement strand
TAATCGGCGACCACGGTCAGCCGCCGCCCGCACGTGATCCCGCGCCAGCCCGGCCCCGGCGGTCGGGCTGGCGCGGGGCCCCCGCCGCCTGTCCGCGGCGGGCGGGTCCCACCCACGCCGCCGCGCGCATGGCCCCCGGCCGCGAGTTGGCGGCCGGCCGCGCACCCGCGCTCCGGGTTCGCTCAGCGCTTGCGGAACGTCCCCTCGTAGATCACCGGCCCGGTGGCCATCTGCGCGGGGCCGGCGGGCCGGTTGTACTCGGTGAGAGGGCCGCCGGGGTCGCGCACGAACCCGCCGGCCGCCAGCTCCGCAAGCACCTCGGCCTCGGTGAGGAAGCACTGCGGCTCGCCGCTGAACTGGGTGAAGACGAACGTTTCGCCCGGGACGGGCGTCGCGGCCGGCGACAGCGTGTGGCGCGAGAAGGTGAAGAGGAACAGCCCCGCGTCCGGGCGCGCCACCCGCGCGGCTTCGCGCACCGCCCGGCGAAACTGCTCGCCGGAGCCAGCCAGGTTCCAGACGCCATGCGCGATGACCGCGTCGACGCTGCGGTCGGGCAGCGGCAGCGCATCCATGTTCGCGCGCGCCAGTCGCAGCGGCGTGGCGGCGCCCTCGGCGATGCCGCGCGCCAGCGCCGCGGTGAGCATCGGCATGGCGGTGTCGACGCCGACCACCTCGATGCCCGCCCGGGCCAGCGGGACCGCGTTGCGCGCCGCGCCGCAGCCGATGTCCAGCACGCGCCGCACGGCGCGCCGCGACCGCTCGCGATCCATCCACTGCAGCAGCACGCCGTTGGCCGTGCCGCGTGCAAAGCCTTCCACCGTCTCCGCGCGACTCCACGCCGCCTGGCGCGGACCTCGCGGTTCAGCCGTGTTCGACACCCGATGGCTCCAGTCCTCGAGGGGAATCCAAACCCAAGACGGTAGTGTGCCATCGACGGGCACGGCCGCGCCGGTGGTTCGATGGCCGAACCGGTTGGGCCGTCGGCGCCGGCGGTCGCGGACGCGCCCGCGGTTCGCCAGCCGGCACGGCCTGGTGTAAGGTGGACCACGTGTTTCCGGGCCGACCCGCCGGGGCGGTGCTCCCGGCAGGTCCGGTGATGGCCTGCCGCCGACCATGACGCCCACGAGAACCCTGTCGCTTGCGCTCGCCGCCCTCGTCCTGCTGACCGGACCGGCCGGCGCCCAGTTGCGGAGGCCGCGCGCCGAGCTGGCCCCGCTGGCCGCCAGCGACGGCGTCCAGGCCGGCGCGACCGCCGCCCTGGCGCTGCACGTGGCGCTGCCGGCCGGCCTGCACGTGCAGTCGGATGCGCCGCGCGATCCATCGCTCATCCCCACCGCACTCACGCTCGAGCCGCCCCCCGGCGTCACCGTCGAGGAAATCCTCTACCCGCCGGCGGAGGATCTCGTCCAGGAGGGTCTGCCGGAGCCGCTGGCCGTCTTCGACCGGGAGTTCACGATCGGCGTGCGGGTAGCGGTGGCGGCGCAGGTGCCGGCCGGCGAGCTCGTCGTGCCGGCCCGGCTGCGCTACCAGGCGTGCGACAACCAGATGTGCTACGCGCCGGCGATCGGCGAGGTGTCGTGGACGCTGCACATCGTGCCGCCGGGCACGCCCGTCGCGGCGCAGCATGCCGACGTGTTTGCCGCGCTGCGCTTCGGGGGCGGCGGCGCGGGCCCGGTCGCACCGCCCGCATCCTCCGTGTCACCCGCCGCGGCGCCTCCCGCCGCTCCGGCCACCACCACCACCACCACCACCACCACCACCACCACCACCGGCGCGCGCGACGATCTGGCGGCGCTCGGCGGCTTCGAGGTGGTGGCGACCACGGGCGGCTATCTGGACCAGACCGCATTCCTGCAGTTCGTGCGCGACGCCGAACAGGGCGTGGCGCCGAAGGGGTTGTTCGAAGGACGTGGCCCGCTGGCCATCCTGCTGCTCGTCTTCCTCGGGGGGCTGGCGCTGAACCTCACGCCCTGCGTGCTGCCGATGATCCCGATCAACCTCGCGATCATCGGCGCCGGGGTGCAGGCCGGCTCGCGCCGGCGCGGCCTGGTGCTGGGCAGCGCCTACGGTACGGCGATGGCCCTCGTCTACGGCGTGCTGGGCGTCGTGGTGATCCTCACGGCCGGCACCTTCGGCACGCTCAACGCCTCCCCGTGGTTCAACCTCGGCATCGCGGCGCTGTTCGTGGCGCTCGCGCTGGCGATGTTCGACGTGTTCCAGATCGACTTCTCGCGCTTCGCGCCGGCATCCGCGGGTGGTCATCAGGGACGCGGCCGCCTGGCCGTCGCCTTCACGATGGGCGGCGTGGCCGCGCTGCTGGCTGGCGCGTGCGTGGCGCCGGTGGTGATCCAGGTGGTGGTGTTCGCCACGGGCCTCTACGCCGCGGGGCACACCATCGCGCTCGCGCTGCCGTTCGTGCTCGGGCTCGGCATGGCGCTGCCGTGGCCGATTGCGGGCGCGGGCATCGCGGCACTGCCCCGGCCCGGCGCCTGGATGGTGCGCGTCAAGCAGGTGTTCGGCGTGCTCATCCTGGTCGCCGCGGTCTACTACGGCCACCTCGCCTGGTCGCTGTTCGCCAACCGGTTCGTCGACCCGGCGGCGGTGGCCTCCAGCGTGGAAGAGAAGCTGAAGGCGGGCTGGCACTCGTCGCTCGCAAGCGGCCTGGCCGAGGCCGAGCGCGAGGACCGCCCCGTCCTGGTCGACCTGTGGGCCACCTGGTGCAAGAACTGCCTGACGATGGACACCACGACCTTCGCCGATCCGGCGGTGATCGACGGGCTGAAGCCCTACGTCAAGGTGAAGTTCCAGGCCGAGGATCCCGACGATCCGGTGACCAGGGCGGTGATGTCGCGCGTGGGCGCCGTGGGGCTCCCGACCTACGCGATCCTGAGGCGCGCCGGCACCACGCCGGCGACACCCTGATTGCGGCGCGGAAACCCGTGATCCCGCCACGCGGCGCATCGGTCGTCACGGGCGGCGCCGTGCCGGCGCCCGCCTCGCCTGTCCATCTCGTTGTCAGGGCCGTCATGTCACACGCCGTCACCTCCGCGCTCATCGCGCTGCTGCTCCTGCTGCCCTCGGCTGCTTCCGCCCAGAAGCGTGCGTTCACCATCGAGGACCTCTATCGCGTCACGTCGGTGGCGGGCTTCGCCCTCTCGCCCGACGAGCGAACGCTCGTCTACGTCGCAGCCACGACGGATCTTCCGCGCGCGCGGCGGAGCGCGAAGCTGTGGATGGCCGGCGCCGACGGTACCGGCGCGCGCCAGATCACCTTCGGCGCGGGCAACGAGAGCGATCCGTCGTTCTCGCCCGACGGCCGCTGGATCGCCTTCGTGAGCACGCGCGACGGCAGCGCGCAGATCTACCTGCTGCCCGTCGTCGGCGGCGAGGCGCGCGCGCTCACCTCGCTGTCCACCGGCGTGGGCGCGCCTGTGTGGTCGCCCGACTCGAAGGGGCTCGTCTTTGCCAGCGACGTCTATCCCGAGTGCGGCGCAGACGACGGGTGCAACAGGAGGATCGGCGACCGCTGGAGCAAGGGGCCGTTGAAGGCGCACATGGCCGACGCGCTGCTCTACCGGCACTGGACCGAGTGGAAGGACGGCCGGCGCACGCACCTGCTGCACGTGGAGGTCGCCAGCGGCGCGGTGCGCGACCTGACGCCGGGTGACGCCGACACGCCCGCGTTCTCGCTGGGCGGACCGCCGCAGGTGGCGTTCTCGCCCGACGGCCGCGAGCTGGTGGTCGAGTCCCGGCGCGTGAAGGACGAGGCGCTCTCGACCAACAGCGACCTGTACCTCATCGCGCTCGATGCGCCGGCGACGGCGCCGAAGAACCTCACGGCGGGCAATCCCGCCTTCGACGGCAGCCCGCAGTACTCGCCCGATGGCCGCTACATCGCCTACCGGGTGCAGACGCAGCCGGGCTACGAATCCGATCTCTTCCGCCTGGCGCTGTACGACCGCCAGCGCGGCACGAACCGCATCGTCACGGAGGAGTTCCGCAACTGGATCGACGCGTTCCAGTGGACGCCCGACTCGAAAGCGGTCGTGTTCCTGGCCGAGGTGGAGGGCGTGACGCCGCTCTACCGGCTCGACGTGGCGTCGGGTGCGATCGCGAAGGTGCTCGAGCACGCCTGGATCGATCAGTTCGCGCTGGTGGGTGGCGGCCGCGAGGTGGTGTTCACGAGCCGGTCCACCGGGCGGCCCGTCGAGATCTACCGCGCGCCGATCGGCGCCGCGGGATCGGCGCGGGCGCTCACCGCGCTCAACGACGCGCTGGCGGCCGAGGTCGACATCCGGCCGGCCGAGGCGATGTGGGTGACGGCGCGCGACGGGGCGCGCATCCACGTCTTCATCGTGAAGCCGCACGGCTTCGACCCGTCGAAGAAGTACCCGCTCGTGCTCAACGTGCACGGTGGGCCGCAGCAGATGTGGGGCGACGCGTTCCGCGGCGACTGGCAGGTCTATCCCGGCGCCGGCTACGTGGTGGCGTTCCCCAACCCCCGCGGGTCGGTAGGCTACGGCCAGGACTTCACGGCCGCCATCTCGGGCGACTACGGCGGCAAGGTGTTCGACGACCTGATGGCGGTGACCGACGCGCTCGAGGCGCTGCCCTACGTGGACAAGGCCCGGATGGGGGCGATGGGCTGGTCCTTCGGCGGCTACATGATGAACTGGTTTGCCGGCCACACGACCCGGTTCAGGACGCTGGCGTCGATGATGGGGATGTTCGACAACCGGTCGTTCTACGGCGCCACCGAGGAGCTGTGGTTCCCCGAATGGGATCTGAAGGGCACGCCGTGGAGTTCGCCGCTCTACGAGAAGTTCTCGCCCTCGGCCTTCGTGACGTCGTTCAGGACGCCGATGCTGGTGATCACCGGCGAGCGCGACTACCGCGTGCCCTACACGCAGGGGCTGCAGCTGTTCACGGCGCTGCAGCGGCAGGGCATCCCCTCGCGCCTGATCGTGTTCCCCGACGCGGGGCACTGGCCGGGGTGGTACGAGATGGCCCTGTACTACACGGCGCACCTCGAGTGGTTCCAGAAGTACCTTGGCGGCGGCGCGCCGCCCTGGACGACCGAGCAGTTCCTGCGCAACGCGGTGTTCGATCGCGAGACCGGCGCGCGCCTGCCTCCGCGCGACTGACGGCCGGCCGCCGTCGCGCGACGCGGTCCGGCGGGCCGTCATCGCGGGACCGCACGCCGGAGCCGGCCGCCGGGCGCGACACCGCCGCCCGAGGCCGGCATGGCTCAGGTTGGACTCATGCACTTCACGCATCGGACGTATGACACATCGGCGTTTTGCACGCGCCGGGGTTTTCCATTAAGATTCCCCATCGACATCCGGAGTGGTCCGCCCCCGTGAGCTGGCGGGGCGAATCCGGCAACCTGGGACGGACAACCCAAGGTGCCTAGCAGCCGTTGCGTCACGTGGGCGGCTGCGATGGGGTCCTGGCCGAGCGGCCTGGACAACGAAGTGTCCGACGGTCAGCACCGTCCTCCGGGTGTCTTCTTCAAGGGGAGAAGACACCATGCACCTGCCCGCACGAGCTGGTTCCCACCCGTCACCATCGCCGCTCATCCAGCTGGCGCTGGATCCCGACAGTCCTCGAGGTCAACGACTCGGCCAGAACCACCACCTGTGGCGAAACGGCCGCCTGTGGTGGATTGCGTACACGCTGATCCACGACGGCTGGCGTCAGGAACGGGTGCGGCACTCGCTGGGCACCGACGACCTCGCCGAGGCCCGGCTGCGGCGCGACCGCATCCTGGAGCACTGGCGGTTCGCGAGCCGTGCGCCCGCGCCCGCGGCGGTGCGACAGTTCGGCACCGCCCTCGGCTCCTGCGAGGCCGGGCTGATTCCCAGACAAGCCGCCTGCGATCGCTGAACGTCAGGGTTCGCACGCGGAGCGCCGCCGGCACCCCACGGCCTGCAACCAGCACGCACGTCCGCCTGCGGGCGGATCGTGCGTGCCTTCGGGCATCGCGTCGGGGATCCGCCCCCGCGGCGGGTCGCATCGCGTGGCCCGCGCGCCAGCGCCAGGGTGCCGGGGAAGCGGGACGCGAGGAAGTAGAAAACGGGAGAGGGTCGCGACAGAATAGGTGGAAGCCGCGCATCGGCGGCCAGCCTCGAATCCCCGAACCCATGGACCATCGATTTCCGTTCGAACGAGCCGATGAGGAGTGGCGGCGCGACCTCACGCCGGAGCAGTATCAAGTGCTGCGGCGCCACGGCACCGAACGCGCCGGCTCGAGCGCGCTCAACGGCGAGCACCGTGCGGGCACGTTCCGGTGCGCCGGCTGTGGCGCGCCGCTCTTCGAGTCGGCGGCGAAGTACGACAGTGGCAGCGGGTGGCCCAGTTTCTGGCAGCCCGTGGCCGGCAGCGTGTCCACATCGGTCGACACCACGCTTGCCATGGCACGCACGGAGGTGCACTGCGCGCGCTGCGGTGGCCACCTCGGGCACGTCTTCGAGGACGGGCCGCCGCCCACGGGCCAGCGCTATTGCACCAACGGCGTCGCGCTGCGCTTCGTGCCCGCGGGCGCGCCCGATGGGCGATAGCCGCATCGCTGGCGTCGCGCGGCCGGAGCGGCCATGAACGGCGCCGCGCGGCGCCCGCCCGCCGTCGAGGTGCACGGGCCCGATGTCGACGCCTCGATCGGGTTCGTGATGCGGCTCGGCCTCGCGCTGCACACGGCCGGCACGCCCGCGCCGCGGCTCGAGGAGGTGCTGCTCGACGCCAGCCATCGCCTCGGGCTCGAGGGACAGTTCTTCACCACGCCCACCTCGATCTTCGCGGCCTTCGGGCCCGTCGAGCGCCAGCGGACGCACCTGCTGCGCGTGGAGCCCGGCTCGGTGGACCTCGGCAAGCTCGCCGCCATCGATCGCGTCGCGCGCGACGTGCAGGCCGGGCGCCTGCGCGCCGCCGAGGGCTCGGCGCGCGTGGACGCGGTGGCGGCCGCCGCGCACCCGTATCACTGGGGCGTGCGCCTGCTGGCCTATGCGCTGGCCTCGGCGGTAGGGTGCCGCTTCCTCGGCGGAGGGCTCGCCGAGGTGCAGGCCGCGGGGCTCGTGGGCCTGGGCATCGGCCTGCTCTCGCTCGTCTTCAGCCGCTTCACCCTGCCCAGTTACCTGTTCGAGTTCGCAGCCGCGTTCCTCGGATCACTGATCGTCTCGCTGCTGGTGTCCGGCGGTTACGCGCTGGCGATCTCCACGGCCACGCTGGCCGGCATCATCATCGTGCTGCCAGGGCTGACGCTCACGCAGGCGATGACGGAACTCACCAGTCGACACCTGGCGTCGGGCACCGCGCGGCTGGGCGGCGCGGTCGTCGTCCTCCTCGCGCTGGTGGTCGGCGTGGCGCTGGCCGCGACGCTGGTGACCGCCGCGCATGGCCCGTTGCGATCGGCGGCCGTGCAGAAGCTGCCGTCGTCAACGCTGTACGTGGCCCTGGCGCTGGCGCCGTTGGTGTTCTCGCTGCTGCTCGGCGCGCGCCGGCGCGACCTGCCCTGGATCTACGTCGCGTCGCTCGTCGGCTACTTCGGCATGCAGGCGGGCCAGCGGACGCTCGGGCCGGAACTGGGCGCCGCAGTGGGAAGCCTGGGCGTCGGCCTGGTCGCCAACGTCTACGACCGGCTGCGCTTCGGGCCCCAGGCGGTGGTCTTCACGCCGGGCGTGCTGCTGCTGGTGCCTGGCAGCCTCGGGTTCCGGTCGATGACCGCGCTGCTCGACGCTCAGACGGTGGCTGGCATCGATGCCGCGTTCACCATGACGCTGACGGCCGTGGCCCTGGCCGCCGGTTTCCTCCTGGCCAACGTCATCGTGCCGCTGCGGCGCGCGAAACCGTCCTGATCGCGGCCTATTCCCCTTCCTCGGCGGCGAAGGGCACGCCGACGTGCACCCAGCAGCTCACGGGGCGTGACCGCCTCTGCGCCGGGCTGAAGCTCCAGCGCCTGACCGCCTCGACGGCGGCCGCGTCGTAGGCCGGCAGCCCCTTCGCGCCGCGCACGACGCGCACGTCGGCCGCGCGTCCGGCCGGTGAGACCAGCACGCGCACCACGACCACGTCGGCCGTCGTGCGATTGTCGGGACGCCTCGGGGCGACCTGCCGCGTGACCTGCGGCCGCACGTCCACCTGCGTCACCTCGAACGCCTGGCCCAGCGGTTCCTCGACGCGGGTCGGCGCCGGCTCCGGTGCGATGGCCACCGGCGGGACCACGCTGGGGACGGTCGTGGGCAGTTCGGCCGGCGCCTCGGCCGCCGGAGCCGCGCCAGCCGGGCCCGGTTTCGCCTGGGCAGCCTTCGACGGTTGAATTCGCGCCGCTGGCTTCGGCGTGCCCGGACCCGTCGCCCGGGTGGCGGGGCGCTCGGCGGTCGACTTCTGCGCGCCCGACGCGGGCGTGTCGACCGATGCCGGCGGCGCAGCCGGAGCCTCGGGAACGACCGATGGCGCCGACGGGTCGATGGGCGGAACCAGCGACGACGTGTCGGGCAGTGGCGTCACGGTATCCCAGTCGGGCGCGCCCGATCCCGCCGGCGCACGCCACGTGAGATCGAGCAGGTGCGGGACGCCGATCAGCCCGACGGTGCACACGGCCGCCGTGGCCACGGCGATCCCGGCAAGCCGGGCGGCCGACTGGCGGGTGCGGCCGGGACGGCGGACCGGTGGCGGCACCTTGGGCCGACAGGGCCTCACATGGCGATCCGGCGGGGTTGGAGGATCCACGGGTCTCGTGGTGACCGAATCGGCGACACGCGGAACCGGCGGCGCCGCCGTCGGCGACGGCGGCGGGGCTGGCATCGTGTCAGCCGGCGTCGGCTCGCTGGCGGGCGAGGCCGCCGCTGCTGCGTCTTCGGCAGTCGCCGCGACCGGCGGCTTCACCGCCGAGGCAGCCGGTTCCGACATCTCCCACCAGGGTCTTGGTTCCGGCAGGGGCGTGTGGTCGGCTGACTCGGCCGCCCCGATGGGATCCGCCATCGCTTCGGGCGACGGGACGGAGTACACGCCGAAGGGCAGTTCGGGGAGATCGCCGGCGGCAGGCGTCCGGGGTTCGTCCACCAGGGAGACGGTGGTTTCGGCCGCTTCCACCGCGGGGCCGATGTCCAGCGGTCCGTTGTCGGCGCCTGGCGCCGCCGGATCGGGCGCCGCTTCGGCCTGTGCCGGCGTCAGCACCCGCTGGAACGCCTCCTCGCACGGCCCACACAGTTCCCGATCGATGGACGTCTCCACGCCGCAACTGGCGCAGGCGTGAGACCCGGGCGTACCGGCGGCCGTTGCCGCGATGGCCGTTCGCGAGCCCGTCGCCGCCAGGGGCCGCCCGCAGCAGGAGCAGAAGCACGGTTCCACGAGGCCGGCAGCCTCGCATTCGCCGCAACGCACGTCGCCTCCTCCGCCGCCTCCGGGCGGCATTGCGAGGCGATGCGGCAAGTCGCGGGCCAGCCCCGGTCGCGGCGATGGCCGGGCTGGCGGGGTTCAGGGCGATTGGCCGATTACCGAACTGCACGCGCGATCACGAAATCCGGAGGTGGGATCCCGCCGCCTCGTGGCGTGACCTCGCTTTGGCGGGAGCCCACACCAGCTGAGCAGACTCACCGCCATCGGCGCCCCGGCGTGCTGGTGTGACGGCTCTGTGTAGAATCCCGAATCCGCTTCCAAGGCGCCGCACGGCTGGCGTGGCGGTCGTTCCCGAACGATGCTCCGGAGTTCCCCCATGCGCTTCAGGTTCGTCCTCGTCTTCGCGCTCGCGAGCACCGGATGCTCGACGCCGCCACCGACCGCCCCGTGGACGCTCTCGTCCGAGTCGCCAGTCCGCATCGACGATCCCGCCCTGCTGGCCCGCATGGGCCGCGCGCTGGATGCCGCGGCGCTGGCCGGCACCGATCCCGTGATCTCCGGTCACCACGTGCGGGCGGCCACGAGCTTCACGCACGAGGGCCGCGAGGTGGTGGCCGTCGGCGGCAACACCGAGTACGGCGTGCCGCAGGCCGTGCACGGCGAGGTGTCGGTGATGAACCACGCGACGGCGCTCGTGGGCGCCGAGGCGGCGCGGCGCGAGGTGCGGTTCATCGCGTTTCACTCGCAGACGTGCGAGGGCGACTCGCGCGGCTGTGGCGACTGCCGCGACTACATGCGCGCCACCACCGAGTACCGATCGCTGCTCTGGGTGTGCGGGCTGGCCGTCGACCGCACGATCGTCGTTCGGCGCTTCGCCGACGGGCTGTTCGAGGAGGAATCGACGCCAGACGTCGAGCCCGCGTCGCTCGGGCTGCCGGCGGGGGAGATCGACCGGCTGGTGGCGGCGGCGCGCGAGGCCCGGCGCGGCGGGATCACGCTGTTCACGGCCGCCGATCGTCACACGGGCGCGGCGGGGCTCTCGGCCTCCGGCCGGATCTACCGTTCGGCAGGCGCCGACGATGCGGCGTTTCACTATCGGTTCGCGGTTGGAGGCGTCATCCAGCAGGCGGCGACGGAGCGCGACTACGCGTTACGCGCGATCGTCGTGGAGGGGGAGCCAGGCGCGTGGCCGCGCGTCGCGTATCGCGAGCGGCAGTACGCCTTCGACTACAGCAGCTTCGGCACGTCCAGGGGAGAGCCCGCCACGCTGCTCATCCTGTCGGATGGGCAGGGTCGGCTGAAGGCCGCGACCGTGGAGACCTTCCTGCCGAAGCCCTTCAGCGTCGCCAGGTTCAACCCCACGGCGGTTGAGCGGTTTCTCGAACGACAGACGGGCATCGCCGCGCCGGCCCGATAGCCGCCGCGGCCGGCCGGAGGCCGCTGGTGACGCGCGTCCTGCTGGAACTCGGGATATCCTCGGCACCGCGCCGATGCCGCGCCGGCGGCATCGCCTTTCGCGAACGGAGTCCGTCCATGTCCGTCAGGGTCTCGTTGACGCTCGGCGGCGCGCTTGCCGCCGCCGTGGTTCTCTCGACCGTCGTCTCGCCGCGGGCCGCGGCGCGCCAGGCCGCTCCGGCCGCGGCCGACCTGATCGTCACCAACGGCTACGTCGTGACCATGAACGATCGCCGCGAGATCTTCGATCGCGGCGCCGTCGTCGTCCGTGACGCGCGCATCGTCGCCGTCGGTCCGATGGAGATCGCCAGCGGCTACACGGCGTCCCGCGTCGTGGACGCGCGGGGCGCCATCGTCATGCCCGGCACGATCAACACGCACACCCACGCGTCGATGAGCGTGTTCCGCGGCCTCGGCGACGATGTGCCCGATCGGCTCAGGAAGCTGCTCTTCCCCCTCGAGAAGGCGCTGATGACGCGCGAGCTCGCGTACTGGGGCGCGCTGCACGCGATGGTGGAGATGGCGCAGGGCGGCGTGACGACCTTCGCCGACATGTACTACTTCGAGGACGAGATCGCGCGCGCCGTGAAGGAGATCGGCCTGCGCGCCGTCCTCGGCGAGACCATCATCAACTTCCCGTCGCCGGATGCCCCGGAGCCCTACGGCGGGTTCGCCTACGCGCGGAAGTTCATCGGCCAGTTCCGTGGCGATCCCCTCGTGACGCCCGCGCTGGCGCCGCACGCGCCCTACTCGCTCGATGCCGAGCACCTGAAGCGGGTGGCCCGTGAAGCCGAGGAGCTCGACGTGCCGGTGCTCATGCACGTCGCCGAGATGACCGACGAGGTGGAGACGCTGCGGAAGGAGCGCAACCAGTCGCCCGTGGAGTACCTCGATGCGCTGGGGCTGCTGAACCGGCGGATGGTGGCGGCGCACTGCATCTTCGTCTCGCCGTCGGACATCGACCTGATCGCGGCGCGCGATGCGGGGGTCGCCCACGCGATGGTGGCCAACATCAAGTCGGCCAAGGGCGTGGCGCCCGCGCTCGACATGTTCCGCAAGGGTGTCCGGGTGGGCCTGGCCACCGACGGCCCGATGAGTGGGAACACGCTGGACATCATCGGGCAGCTCGGCTACGTGGCGAAGGTGCACAAGCTGAACAAGCTCGATCGCAACGTGATGCCGGCGGTCGACGTGGTGGAGATGGCGACGCGCGGCGGCGCGCGCGCGCTGCACATGGAGGATCGGATCGGGTCGCTCGAGGCGGGCAAGCTGGCCGACGTCATCGTGATCGACCGCGACTCGCCGCGCATGGTGCCGTTCTTCGACGTCTATTCCGCGCTGGTCTACGCCGCGACGCCGCTCGACGTGCGCACGACGATCGTGCACGGCCGCGTGGTGATGGAGGATCGCGTGATGCGGACCGTGGACGTGGCGGGGATCATGGCGAAGATGCGCGCGATCGGCGATCAGATCACGGAACGGGTGGCGAAGGGACTTCCGTGATCGGGCTGGCCGGAGAGAACGGCCGAGGTGGAGGGGCGCGCGCCGTGTGTCCGCGGCCTCGCCCCGGCATCGGCCGCCGCGGTGCTGTGGTAATGTTGCGGTCGCGACCATGATCACGCGACGTGCCACGACGCTCATCGTCCTGCTGTGCGCATGTGCGTGCGCGGCCGGCTGCGATCGCTTCGGGCGGAAGCCGGCGGGGGAGACGGCCGAGCGGCTGGTCGTCATCTCCCAGCAGTACAACGAACTGATCTATGCGCTGGGCGCGCAGGACCGGCTGGTCGGTGTCGACCTGTCGAGCACCTACCCGCCTGAGATCAAGTCGCTGCCGACCGTCGGTTACCATCGCGCCCTGAGCGCCGAAGGGATCCTCTCGCTGAAGCCGACGCTCGTCCTCCACGACAACAACATCGGGCCCGAGCAGGTGGTGCGGCAGTTGGCCGAGATGAGGGTGCCGATGAAGGCGTTCGAGGCGAAGGACGACTCCATCGAGGGCCTCGAGGCGCTGCTGCGCGAGATGGGTGCGTTCTTCGATCGGCAGGCGCGGGCCGAGGAACTGATCGAGAAGCTGGACCGTGAGCTGGCCGAGGCGAAGCGGCGTGCGGCGGCGTATCCCGACCGGCCGCGCGTGGCGGTGATTCATTACGGCCGCGCGTCCAACGTCTACCTGCTCGTCACCGGCAAGGGCGGCAGCGGCGACGGCGCAGCGGCGGCGCAGATGATCGAATGGGCGGGCGGCCAGCAGGCGATCGAGGGCAAGGGGATGCAGCGGCTCACCTCGCCGGAGATCATCGCGCAGGCCAACCCCGACATCATCCTGATGACCGAGTTCGGCTTCGATCGCCTGGGTTCGCTCGAGCAGGCGAAGACGCTGCCGGGCGTGGCGCAGACCGAGGCCGCGCGCACGGGCCGCATCTTTCGCCTCAGCGAGCACGACCTGACCTATTTCAACCCCGACACGGGCGCCTGTGTCGAGAGGCTGGCGGCCCTGATCCACGGGCCGCTGCCGTGATCGCGTCGCGCGATCCCGCCGGCCGGACCATCCTCGTCGCGCTGGCCCTGGTGATGCTGGCGGTGAGCCTCGTGTCGATTCGTTACGGCGCCATCGACTTCACCCTGGAACAGATGCTGTCGGCCATGCTGGATCTGGCCGGCGGGCGCGAGCCGGCAACGCTCGACGGCCGCATCTTCGCGCAGATCCGGCTGCCGCGCGCCGTGATGTGCCTGGCCGTCGGCGCCTGTCTGGGCGTGGGGGGCACGCTGATGCAGGCGCTGTTCCGCAACCCGATCGTCGAGCCCGGGCTCGTGGGCACGTCCAGCGGCGCGGCGCTCGGCTCGGCGCTCTACTTCGTGATCGGGTCGACGCTGGGCCTGAACCCGGGGCCGTGGGCGCTGCCGGCGGCCGCCTGCCTCGGAGGGATCCTGGCGACCTACCTCGTGTTCGCGCTCGCCGAGACACGCGTCGAGGGGCGCAGTTCGATCGTCCTGCTGCTGCTGACGGGCCTGGCGGTCAACGCACTCTGCCTGAGCGGGATCGGCTTCCTCTCCTACATCGCGCGCGATCCCCAGGCGCGTTCGATCATCTTCTGGAACCTCGGGACGATGTCGGGCGCCGACTGGACGTCGGTGCTGCTCGTGGGCACCGTCACGGTGGGTGGCGTGGCGCTCGCGCTGAGGTTCGCCCGGCCGCTCAACGCGCTGATGCTCGGCGAGCAGGAGGCGCTGGCGCTCGGCGTCGACGTGGCGCGGCTCAAGCGCGCGGTGCTCGCCGTCAACGTGGCGATGGTGGCCGTGGCGACGGCCTTCACCGGCGTCATCGGCTTCGTCGGCCTGATCGTGCCGCACATGCTGCGCATCGCGCACGGCGCCGACAACCGGTATCTGATTGCCGGCAGCGCGCTGCTCGGCGCGAGCCTGCTCACCGTGGCCGACCTGGTGGCGCGCCTCTCGCTGAGGCCGGCCGAACTGCCCATCGGCATCGTGACGTCGGTGGTCGGCGTGCCCGTGTTCCTCTCGCTGCTGCGCACCCGCCAGTACGTCTTCTGAGATGCTGGCCGCAACCGACCTCGAGTTCCGGGCTGGTGCGCGGGTGCTGGCCGCCTGCCGCTCGGTGGCGTTCGAGCCGGGGCGCCTTCACCTGATCGCGGGACCGAACGGCGCCGGCAAGTCGACGCTGATCAAGCTGCTCGCGCGGATCCAGGCGCCATCGGCCGGCCGCGTGTTCTACGGTGGCGTCGACGCCCGCACGCTCGACGTCCGCGAGCTGGCGCGCCGGCGCGCCGTGCTCTCGCAGGCCGTCGACGTGGTGTTTCCCGTATCGTCGCGCGAGCTGGTGATGATGGGTCGCTATCCCCACTTCACCGGCAGGCCCTCGGCGGCCGACGAGACGGTCTGCGACGAGGTGATGGCCTTCTCGGAAGCCGACGCGCTGGGGCGCCAGAGCTACGGCACGCTCAGCGGTGGTGAGAAGCAGCGCGTGAACTTCGCGCGCGCCCTCGCGCAGGTGTGGCGGCCGCTGCCCGGCGGCGGGTGTCGCTACCTGCTGCTCGACGAGCCGCTCACCTTCCTCGACATCCGCCACCAGATCGAGTTCATGCGGAAGGTCCGGTCCTTCGCCATCCAGCCCGACGTGGTCGCCGTAGGCGTCGTGCACGATCTCAGCCTGGCCGCACGATTCGCCGATCGCGTGCTGCTGATGAATCGCGGCGGCGTCGTGGCCGAAGGGGCCGCGGCCGACGTGCTCACGCCGGCGCAACTGGAGGAGGTGTTCGGGATCCGGCCTCGGATCGCGCGCGACGAGCTGGGGGAGACGCACCTCGTGTTCGCGTGATGACGGCGCGGCGTGTGGGGTGAGCGTGAACGCGCCGCGCCCGTCTCGGTGCGACGCGGCATTTCCACCACGGACTGCTAGCGAGGTCGCTCGCCCAGCTCGACCAGCGGTTCACCGCGTTCCAGCATCTCTCGGACCGTTGGCCACGCCGCCTGGATGAGTTCTCGAAGGCGTTCGTTCGTCGTGTTCCCGCACGTCACGAGCACGACCTGGGGCGGGGCGCCGTAGGTGGTGACGAGCGCCGCGAAGTCCGCGTCCTTCGTGAACACGGTCGCGCCGGCCGCGCGGGCCACATGGAAGATGTCCACATCCGACGCCCGTTGCAGGTTCAGGGACCGGATCGGTGTGCAGCCGAGACCGAGTGTCGCCCTCAGCCACGGCGCGAGTGCGGGGGGCAACTGGTTGTCGAGCCAGATGGTCACGCCGCGACGATGGGATGGTTGAGACGACGGCTCGCGAAACGCAGGCACGCGGTGATGTCGTCGGTCTCCAAGTCCGGGAGTTCGTCCAGCACCTGGGCGGGCGTGAGGCCACAGGCCAACAGGTCGAGCACGTCGGTGACCCGGATACGCAGGCCACGCACGCACGGGCGCCCCCCGCACTGGGCGGGATCCACGGTGATGCGGTCGGTCAGCGTCGCCATGGGGTCCATTCTACTGCGTGCCGGGCATGCGTTCAGGTACTCGGGCGAGAGGGGGGACTCGTGTTCGAGCTGGACCCCCGCGACTTCGATGGCGAACAGCCTGTGTCGCACCGTTCCGGCAGCGAACACAGCCGCGGCGGTGGAGACACACGCCCGACCCTCGGCCGCGGTTCCAGCGGTGTCGACCATGAGACGGAACGCCCTTCGCGCGACCAGGTCGTCGACCTGCGTGAGCGCGGTCACGAGAGCCGCGAGCATCATCGTGACGGCCCGGCGCGTGACGTGTGGGGTTCTCGTGTTACGCGATCGGCCGGTCCGGCGCACCGTACGCGACGGCGACGTCAACCATCCCGTGTCGGTGGCCGACGTCGACGCTGACGAGCACGACGTCGCGGGGGCGACGGTGACGACCAGCGTCTACGTCCCCTCGCACCGTCGGGCGACGGTGTGGCCAGGGTGATTCCCGACCGGCTGGCCGCTGACGACGGGCCGCTGGCGACAGCACGCGCAGGTTGTTCAAGCTGATCCGCGCAACCTGCGTGAACGACGGGGAATTGAAGTGGTACGCCCGACAGGATTCGAACCTGTGACCTTCGGCTCCGGAGGCCGACGCTCTATCCAGCTGAGCTACGGGCGCCCTCGATGGGCTCTGGCGCGGCTCCCCCTGAAGGGCGAGCGGCACTGACCGCGACACGCAAGCTTACCGCAAGCCCCGGTGCACCGCAATCGGCGGCGCGGCTGCCGCCCGACACACCGTACCCCCGTCGGGCGACACCATCTTGCGGCTGACTGCTGCGTCCCGATGCTAGAGTACCTGCCCATGGCCCCGTTCGCCCTGCCTACGCTCGCCGAACTCGACGCAACCTCCGAACTCGTTCACCAGCACGTTGCGCCCACACCGCAGCTGCGCTGGCCGCAGTTGTGCCGGGCGCTGGGCACCGACGTCTGGCTCAAGCACGAGAACCACACGCCGATCGGCGCCTTCAAGGTGCGCGGCGGGCTGGCCTATGCCGACGACCTGATGCGCCGCGACCCGGGCTGCCGCGGGCTGGTCAGCGCCACGCGCGGCAACCACGGCCAGTCGATCGGCTTCGCGGCCCGCCTCCACGGCCTGCGCGCGGTGATCTACGTCCCGCACGGCAACAGCCGCGAGAAGAACGAGGCGATGCGGGCGCTGGGCGTCGAGCTCATCGAGTGGGGCGACGACTTCCAGGCCGCCCGCGAGCGCGCCGAGGCCGCCGCGGCCGACGAAGGGCTGCACTTCGTCCCGACGTTCCACCCGGCACTGGTGCGCGGCGTCGCCACCTACTGGCTCGAGTTCTTCCGCGCCGTGGGGGATCTCGACGTGGTGTTCGTTCCGATCGGCCAGGGGTCGGGCATCACCGGCTGCATCGCCGCCCGCGCCGCGCTCTCCCGCACCCACCCGCGCATCGTCGGCGTGGTGTCGGCCCAGGCGCCGTGCTACGCGCGCTCGCTGCGCGAAGGCCGGCCCGTGGAAGCCCCGGTCACCACCACCCTGGCCGACGGCCTCGCGTGCCGCGTGTCCGATCCCGCCGCGCTGGAGCTCATCAGCGCCCACGTGGACGAGGTGGTGGAGGTGACCGACGAGGAAGTGGCCGCGGCGATGCGCCTGCTGTTCCAGACGACGCACAACGCGGCAGAGGGCGCGGGCGCGGCGGCAACGGCGGCCGCGTGGCGCGCCCGCGCGTCACTGAACGGCCGCCGGGTGGGCCTGGCGCTGTCAGGCGGCAACGTCGACTCCGACGTGTTCGCCCGCGTGCTGGCCGGCGCCCCGGCCTGACGGCCTGACCTGCCGCGCTTGGACGGCGGCCGGCGGCGCCACGCGGGATGTATTCCTGAAACGCATGCACGTGCCTTCATGAATGCATTCGACGCAGAATCCGGGATCGGCCCGCCGGCGTGCGGTGCTACGATGCCCGCCCATGTCGCACAGCGGCCTGCCTCCCCGACAGGGTCTCTACGACCCCGCCGCCGAGCACGATGCCTGCGGCTTCGGCTTCGTCGTCGACCTCCACGCACGGCGTTCGCACGACATCGTCCGCAAGGCGCTCCACGTGCTCTCGAACCTCGAGCATCGCGGCGCCACCGGCTTCGAGAAGAACACCGGTGACGGCGCGGGCCTGCTGCTGCAGGTGCCGCACGGGCTGCTGGCCGCGCGTTGCCGGGCGCTCGGCTTCGACCTGCCGGCGCCGGGCGACTACGCCGTCGGCGCGATCTTCCTCCCGCAGGATCCCGCCAGCAGGCAGGCCTGCGTGCGCGCGCTCGAGACGGTGGTGCGCGCCGAGGGACAGACGCTGCTCGGCTGGCGCGAGGTGCCGGTCGACAACGCCACGCTGGGCGCCACGGCCCGCGCCGCCCAGCCCGCCATCCGCCAGGTCTTCGTGGGCCGCGCGCCGGAGATCCCGGCTGGCGACGCCTTCGAGCGCAAGCTCTACGTGATTCGCCGGCTGGTGGAGAAGACGGTGGCGCGCACCGCGCTGCCGGGCCGCGACCAGTTCTACGTGGCGAGCCTCTCGGCGCGGACGCTCGTCTACAAGGGCATGCTCAACGCCGACCAGCTGCGCGAGTTCTATCCCGACCTGCGCGACGAGGCGCTGACCTCCGCGCTCGCCATGGTGCACTCGCGGTTCTCCACGAACACGTTCCCCTCCTGGTCGCGCGCCCACCCCTACCGCTACATCTCGCACAACGGCGAGATCAACACGCTGCGCGGCAACGTGAACTGGGTGAAGGCCCGGCAGCGGATGTTCGCCTCGCGCCTGTTCGGCGACGACCTGCGCAAGGTGCTGCCCGTCATCGACCTCGAGGGCTCCGACTCCGCCATGTTCGACAACATGCTGGAGCTGCTCACGCTCGCGGGCCGGTCGCTGCCCCACGCCGTCATGATGATGGTGCCCGAACCCTGGAGCCGCCACGAGTCGATGAGCGCGGCGCGCAGGGCGTTCTACGAGTTCCACGGCTGCCTCATGGAGCCGTGGGACGGCCCGGCCTCGATAGCCTTCACCGACGGCACGCGCATCGGCGCCATCCTCGACCGCAACGGCCTGCGCCCCTCGCGCTACCTCGTCACGCGCGACGGCCTCGTGGTCATGGCGTCGGAAACCGGCGTGCTCGACATCCCGGCCGACCGCATCGTCGAGAAGGGACGCCTCAGGCCCGGACGCATCTTCCTCGTCGACACGGCCGAGGGGCGCATCGTCTCCGACGATGAGATCAAGGACACGCTGGCGGCCAGCGAGCCATGGGGGCGGTACCTCGACGCGCACCTCATCCAGTTGCGCGACCTGCCGGAGCCGCCCGCCGTCATCGGCCCCGATCACGAGACCGTCCTCCGCCGGCAGGAGACCTTCGGCTACACGCTCGAGGACGTGCGGATGATCGTCGGCCCGATGGCCGCCACCGGCGCCGAGCCGATCGGCTCGATGGGCGCCGACATCCCGCTCGCGGTGCTCTCGGAGCGGCCCCAGGCGCTCTACGACTACTTCAAGCAGCTCTTCGCGCAGGTGACGAACCCGCCGATCGACGCCGACCGCGAGGCGATCGTGATGGCCATCGACCGCACGATCGGCCCAGAGGGCAACCTGCTCGAGCCCTCGCCCGAGAGCGCCCGCCAGGTGAAGCTGCCGACGCCGGTCCTGCTCAACGTCGAGATCGAGAAGGTGCGCGCGCTGGATGGCGGCCCGGCCGCGCGCGGCTTCCGCGCGATCACGCTGCCGATGCTCTTCCGGGTGCAGGAGGGCGGCGCGGGCCTGCGCCGGGCCCTCGAGGGGCTGCGGCGGCAGACCAGCGAGGCCATCGCCGAAGGCCACAACATCGTCATCCTGTCGGACCGCGGGCACAACGCGCAGGAGGCGCCGATTCCGGCGCTGCTCGCCGTGTCGGCCGTGCAGCACCACCTGCTCGAAGAGGGCTCGCGCACGAAGGTGAGCGTCATCGTCGAGTCGGGCGAACCGCGCGAGGTCCACCACTTCTGCCTGCTGATCGGCTACGGCGCGAGCGCCATCAACCCCTACCTCGCGTTCGAGACCATCCACGACCAGATCCGGCAGGGCCTGCTCGCGGGCGACGCCGCCGAGGCCGAGAAGCGCTACGTGAAGGCGGTGAACAAGGGCATCGTCAAGGTGATCGCCAAGATGGGCATCTCGACGATCCAGAGCTACCACGGCGCGCAGGTGTTCGAGGCCATCGGCCTCTCGCAGGACTTCGTCGACGAGTACTTCACGGGCACGCCGACGCGCATCGGCGGCGTGGGCATCGACGCGATCGCCCGCGAGGTGCGCATGCGGCACTTCTGGGCGTACCCGTCGCGGCCGGTGGTGCACACCACGCTGGGCACCGGCGGGCACTACCGCTACCGCGCCGACGGCGAGCCGCACCTCTTCAACCCGGAGACGATCCACTACCTCCAGGCCGCCTGCCGTACGGGCGACTACCGGCTCTTCAGGCGCTATTCGGACCTGGTGAACCACCAGGGCCGGCACCCGGTCACGCTGCGCGGCCTGATGGACTTCCGCCCGCAGGCCCGCTCGATTCCCCTCGATGAGGTGGAGCCGGTCGAGAGCCTCCTCGCCCGCTTCAAGACCGGCGCGATGTCCTACGGATCGATCAGCCAGGAGGCACACGAGGCGCTGGCCATCGCGATGAACCGGATCGGCGGCAAGAGCAACACCGGCGAGGGTGGCGAGGACCCGGCGCGCTACCGGCGCGAGGCCTCGGGCGACTCGCGCAGCAGCGCCATCAAGCAGGTGGCCTCGGGCCGTTTCGGCGTCACCAGCGAGTACCTCGTCAACGCGCGCGAGATCCAGATCAAGATGGCGCAGGGCGCCAAGCCGGGCGAGGGCGGGCAGCTGCCGGGGCCCAAGGTCTACCCCTGGATTGCGAGGGTGCGGCACGCCACGCCCGGCGTCGGGCTGATCTCGCCGCCGCCGCACCACGACATCTACTCGATCGAGGATCTCGCGCAGCTGATCCACGACCTGAAGAACGCCAACCCCGGCGCGCGCATCAGCGTGAAGCTGGTGAGCGAGGTGGGCGTGGGCACGGTGGCGGCGGGCGTCGCCAAGGCGCATGCCGACGTGATCCTGATCAGCGGCTACGACGGCGGCACCGGCGCGTCGGCGCTCACCAGCATCCGGCACGCGGGCGCTCCCTGGGAACTGGGGCTGGCCGAGGCGCACCAGGTGCTGGTGCTCAACAACCTGCGCAGCCGCGTCGTGCTCGAGACCGACGGCCAGCTCAAGACGGGCCGCGACGTGGTGATTGCGGCGCTGCTCGGCGCGGAGGAATTCGGCTTCGCCACCGCGCCGCTCGTCGCGCTGGGGTGCGTCATGATGCGCGTGTGCCACTCCAACACCTGCCCCGTGGGCGTGGCGACGCAGGATCCGCGCCTGCGCCGCAACTTCACGGGCGACCCGGACCACGTGGTGAACTTCATGCGCTTCGTGGCGCAGGACGTCCGCGAGCTGATGGCGCACCTCGGCTACCGCACGCTGCCGAAGATGGTGGGGCGCAGCGAGCACCTCGAACTGCGGCGCGGGCTGGATCACTGGAAGGCGCGCACGCTCGACTTCTCGCGCATCTTCTTCAAGCCGAGCGTGCCGCGCGACGTGAAGCGCACCTTCCGCCACCCCCAGGAACACGGCCTGGAGGACGCCCTGGACGCCACCACGCTGATCCCGCTGTGCCGGCCCGCGCTGGAGAACCGCACGCCGGTCACCGCCACGCTGCCCATCAACAACGGCAACCGCGCCGTGGCGACCATGCTGGGCAGCGAGGTGACGCGCCGCCACGGGGGCGACGGACTGCCCGATGACACCATCCGGTTGCGATTCCGGGGGTCGGCGGGCCAGAGCTTCGGCGCGTTCGTTCCGCGGGGCATCACCCTGCGGCTCGAGGGCGACGCCAACGACTACATCGGCAAGGGCCTGTCGGGCGGCCGCATCGTCGTGGTGCCCCCAATCGACGCCAGCTTCGCCGCCGAGGAGAACGTCATCATCGGCAACGTCGCGTTCTACGGCGCGACGGCCGGCGAGGCGTTCATCCGCGGCGTGGCCGGCGAGCGCTTCTGCGTGCGCAACAGCGGTGTCGTTGCCGTGGTGGAGGCCGTCGGCGATCACGCCTGCGAATACATGACCGGCGGCATCGTCGTGGTGCTCGGGCCGACGGGACGCAACTTCGCCGCGGGCATGTCGGGCGGCGTGGCGTACGTGCACGACGAAGCGGGCGGCCTCCCGGCGCGCTGCAACCAGGAACTGGTCGGCCTCGGCGCGGTGGTCGAGCCCCGCGAGGCGGAGCGTCTGCGGACGCTGGTCGAACGCCACGCGACGCTCACCGGCAGCCAGCGGGCCTACGCGCTGGCCGCCGACTGGGACGCCGCGCTGCGCTGCTTCGTGCGCGTGATGCCGCACGACTACCAGCGGGTGCTCCAGGCGCAGCAGCGGATGCGGGAGCAGGGGCTGCAGGAGGAGGAGGCCGTGATGGCGGCCTTCGAGGACAACGCGCGCAGCCTGGCGCGCGCGGGGGGCAACTGAACGACGCCCGTGGCGCGAGGCCCGGGGCCAGACCCCGAACCCGGACACGTGGCAAGCCGGACCGTCGCGCAGGGCAGGGAGTGGGATCAGCGTGGGCAAGCTCACCGGATTTCTCGAGTTCGAGCGTGAACTGCCACCCGACCGCGCCCCCGGGGCCCGCGTGGGCGACTGGCAGGAGGCCGGCGGCCAGGCCACCGACGCGCAACTCGCACGGCAGGGCGCCCGCTGCATGGACTGCGGCACGCCGTTCTGCCAGGCCGGCAAGGTGGTCAACGGGATGGCGATGGGCTGTCCCCTCAACAACCTCATCCCCGACTGGAACGACCTGGTCTACCGCGGCCTGTGGCACGAGGCCAGCGTCCGCCTCCACCAGACCAACAACTTCCCGGAGTTCACCGGTCGCGTGTGCCCCGCGCCATGCGAAGGCTCGTGCACGCTCGGACTGATCGACCGGCCGGTGACGATCAAGGCGATCGAGCGCGCCATCGCCGACCGCGCCTTCGACGAGGGATGGCTCACCCCCGACGTCCCGGCCGCGCGCACCGGCAAGAGGGTCGCCATCGTCGGATCGGGGCCGGCCGGACTCGCCGCGGCGGCGCAGCTCAACAAGGCCGGCCACACGGTGACCGTGTTCGAACGCGCCGACCGGATCGGCGGCCTGCTGATGTACGGCATCCCGAACATGAAGCTCGACAAGCGGCTCGTGAACCGGCGCGTGCGGCAACTGGCCGACTCCGGCGTGCGGTTCGTGACCGGCGTCGAAGTGGGACGAGACGTCCCCGCCGGGCGGCTGGTGGCCGACCACGACGCCGTCGTCCTCTGCTGCGGGGCCACCGAAGCACGCGACCTGCAGGTGGAGGGGCGTGGCCTCGCGGGCATCCATCTCGCGATGGAGTTCCTCGGCCGGAACACGAAGAGCCTGCTCGACTCGGACCATGCCGATGGCCAGTTCATCTCGGCGAAGGACCGGCGCGTGGTCGTGATCGGCGGCGGCGACACGGGCACCGACTGCATCGCGACGGCGTTGCGCCACGGCGCGGCCCGCGTCACGCAACTCGAGATCCTGCCCGCGCCACCCGACGGGAGACCGGTTGACAACCCCTGGCCACAGTGGCCCAGGGTGCTGCGCACCGACTACGGCCACGAAGAGGCGATTGCGCTGCAGGGCGCCGACCCGCGCGCGTTTGCGGCGCAGACCACCCGCTTCGCTGGCGATGCCGACGGGCGCGTGCGTGAGGTGCACACCGTGCAGGCGGAATGGCGCCGTGGACACGACGGCCGCCTGTCGGTGCACGAGGTGCCCGGCAGCGAGCGCGTGGTGCCGGCCGATCTGGTGCTGCTGGCGCTCGGTTTCGTCGGGCCTGAGAAGCGCGACCTCGTCACCGATCTCGGCCTCCGGCTCGACGAGCGCGGCGCCGTCGTCACCGACGGCGAGAAGATGACCAGCGTGCCGGGCGTGTTCGCCGCCGGCGACATGGTGCGCGGG
>JBDIBB010000061.1:0-24223 GCA_039812685.1 Vicinamibacteraceae bacterium | reverse complement strand
CCCCCCGCCATTATCGGTCAGGCGGAGGGGCCGCGCGCGGCCGGGCTACGGTTCCGGCTCGGGCGCCGCCGCTTTCATCAGACCGCGCAACGTGATGGTGTGGCCGTAGGTGACGCGCACGTCGTAGCGGAGCGTCTCGAAGCCCTCCATGCGGACCTCGATGCGGTGCGGGCCCGTGTCGAGCCGCAGGCGCTGGAAGATGCCATCGAACTCGTCGACCACGCCGACGTAGTAGCCGTCCACGAAGACCTGCGCCTCACGCGGCTTCACGATGATGCGCAGGGCGCCGGTCTCGTCGTAGCGGCCAACGTAGCCGTAGCCTCCCCAGCCGTAGGGCCCGTAGCCCGGATACCAGTACGGATCCCACATGTAGAAGCCGAGACCCCAGGAGCCGATGCCGTAGGGATACCAGGAGCCGTACCACGGGTGTGACGGGTAGTACCACCGCCCCCCGTAGTACCCGCTGCCGGGAGGACGCCGGATGGCCGGCCCGCGAGAGAGCGAGCCGTCAGGGGCGTTGTAAGGGTAGCGCCGGCGGGCGGCGCGGCTGCCGCTGTCCGACGAGGTGTCGGGTGCGGCGCTCGGCGGGCGACCTCCCCTGTCGGACGCGCCGGCGGAAGGCGCCGGAGCCCTCTGCCGGCCCTGGCTGTCACGGCCGCGCGAGGTCGCCGTGGCGCCGCCCGAACTCGAGCCCGAACGACCGCGCGACCCGGAAGTGGCCGACGACCCGCCCGTACGCGGCCGGGCCTGGCCCTCGTCGGCGAACCGTGGGGCGGGGGCTGACGATGTCCGGTCCGGGCCCGGCGCATAGACCGGTGCCACGGCCGCGGCCTGGGCCGGTTCGGGCCTCGGCGCGGGGTCGGGGAAGCGCTGGCGCTCGGCCTGCTGCGCTGGCGCCTCGCGTTCCGGTTGGGCACCCGCCACCGTTCCGGCGAGCGCAAAGGCGAGGAAGGCGGCCGCCACTGTCCATTCGCGTCGCATAGCGAAACCTCCGCTGTCCAAGACCACCGAGACGCAACAACGCTGCCAGCGGCCTCGCGGGCGAATCGGGTGTCATTCCTCCGAAAGCCATCGTCGCGCGGCCTGACCGTCCTGTCCAGAGCGCGTGTCCGGCGTCCTCGCGATGAGACGCGTGGCGGGACGGGAGCGGCGTGAGCGTCAGCGGTGCCGGGATCCGCCCGTGCGCGGCGATGTCCCGGCGGTCGTGCCGGTCAGCCACGACCGTGGGTCAATCGCCAGCCGCCGGGCGGCCCTGATACACTCCGGATCCCGGCCGCGCTCGCGGTCTGACGCCCGGTGCCCGCTGGATCTCCCGCGGCTGTTCCCGTCGTGCCCGGCCGCATTGGCGCTCTGTCCGCATCCCATGCCGCACGCCACCACCGTTCTCGCCGTCCGCCACCAGGGCCGGTCCGTGCTCGCCAGCGACGGGCAGGTCACCCTGGGGGCCATCGTCATGAAGGAATCGGCGCGCAAGGTGCGCCGGCTCTATCACGACCGCGTGCTGGCTGGCTTCGCCGGCAGTGCGGCCGACTCCTTCGCGCTGTTCGCCCGCTTCGAAACCAAGCTGGAGGAGTATCGTGGGAACCTGGCCCGGGCCGCCGTCGAGCTGGCGCGCGACTGGCGCACCGACCGTTACCTGCGGCGCCTGGAGGCGATGCTGATCGTCATGGACGCCCAGTCCACGCTGCTGCTGTCGGGCACCGGCGATCTCATCGAGCCCGACGATGACGTGGTGGCGATCGGTTCGGGGGGACCCTACGCGCTGGCGGCGGCCCGCGCGCTCATCCGCCATTCCACGCTCGACGCCCGCGCCATCACCGAGGAGGCGATGCGCATCGCGGCCGGGCTCTGCATCTACACCAACGATCGTCTCTCGATCGAGGAGTTGTGAACGCGTCGCGCGCCTCCGCCATGCCGATCATCCTGCCCGAGCACCTCGAAGGTTCCGCCGACACGCTCACGCCGCGACAGATCGTGGCCGAGCTCGACAAGCACGTCGTCGGCCAGCGCGCGGCCAAGCGGGCGGTCGCGATCGCGTTGCGCAACCGCCTGCGCCGCCAGCGCCTGCCGCCGGAACTCGCCGACGAAGTGGCGCCGAAGAACATCCTGATGATCGGCCCCACCGGCGTGGGCAAGACCGAGATCGCCCGGCGCCTCGCCCGGCTCACGCGTTCGCCCTTCGTGAAGGTGGAGGCGTCGAAGTTCACCGAGGTCGGCTACGTCGGCCGTGACGTCGAGTCGATGGTGCGCGACCTCGTCGAACGGGCGATCGAGATGGTGCGCGAGCAGCGCACGACAGAGGTGCGCGAGAAGGCGCGGGCCGCCGCCGAGGAGCGGCTGCTCGACGTCCTGCTGCCGCCGCTGCCGCCTCCCGTGCCCGGCACGGCCGAGGATCCCGGCGTCCGCGACCAGGCGCAGAAGACGCGCGAGTGGTTCCGCGAGCAGCTGCGCGAGGGCCGGCTCGATCACCGGTCGGTCGAAATCGAGGTGCGCGACACCGCCACGCCGCAGTTCGAGATCGTCAGCGGTTCATCGGTGGAGGAGATCGGCATCAACCTCAAGGACATGGTCCCGGGCTTCTTCCAGGGGCGGACCCGGCGCCGCAAGCTGCCGGTGCCCGAGGCGCTCGAACATCTCGCGCGCGAGGAGGAAGGGCGGCTCGTCGACATGGAGAGCGTGGCGAAGGCCGCCATCGCGAGGGTGGAGCAGTCGGGCATCATCTTCGTGGACGAGATCGACAAGATCGCGGGGCGGGAGGGCGGTCACGGCCCCGACGTGAGCCGCGAGGGCGTGCAGCGCGACCTGCTGCCCATCGTCGAGGGCACGACCGTGAACACCAAGCATGGGCTCGTGCGCACCGACCACGTGCTGTTCATCGCGGCGGGCGCCTTCCACGTCTCGAAGCCCTCGGACCTGATTCCGGAACTGCAGGGCCGCTTCCCGATCCGCGTGGAGCTGGAGGCGCTCGGGCGCGACGACTTCGTCCGGATCCTCACCGAACCGCGCAGCGCGCTGATCAAGCAGTACATGGCGCTGCTCGAGACCGAGGGCGTCGCGCTCACCTTCACGCCCGGGGCCATTGCCACCATCGCCGAACTGGCCGCCCAGGTCAACGATCGCACCGAGAACATCGGCGCCAGGCGCCTGCACACGGTGATGGAGCGGCTGCTCGACGAGGTCTCGTTCGAGGCGCCCGACCTCACGGAGAGATCGATTACCATTGACGAGTCTTACGTGACCCGGATGCTCGCCGACATCGTTCGCGACGAGGATCTCTCGCGCTTCGTCCTGTGACCCGCCGCCGCATTTCCGCGCCTGCCGTCCCCGCCCTGCTCGCGCTCGCCGTGGCCGTGGGGTGCGGCAAGAAGGGGCCGCCGCTGGCGCCGCTGCAGGTGGCGCCGGCCCGCGTGGAGGACCTCACCGCCCGGCGCCTGGGCGACGACGTGTACCTGCGGTTCACGGTGCCATCGGCCAATACCGACGGCAAGCGGCCGGCCGACATCGTCGACGTGGAAGCGCTGGCCCTCACCGGCGAGCCGGTGGACGTCAACGGCGAGAGTCTCGACGCGCGGCGGCTGATGCTCGAGGTGAAACAGGTCGCGCGCCTCGAGATCCAGCCGCCGCCTCCGCCCGAGACCGGCGAAGAGCGCGAGCGCCGGATGAAGGAAGAAGACGAGCGGCACGCGCGGGGCGAGCCGCCGCCTCCGCCGCCCGTGGCGCCGCCCGATCCCCGGCCGAAACAGGGCGAGATCGTGACGATGGCCGAGCGGTTGCGGCCCGAGGTGCTCGTACCCTACGTGCCGCACCTGGGGCGGAAGCGCCCGGAACTCCGGCGCGTCCCGTCGATCGATGATCGTGAGTGGCCCATGCCGCCCGTGCACCTCGAGCCGGCGCCGCTGCGTCGGGTCTACATCGCCGTCGGCCGGTCGAAGAAGGGCCGTGCCGGTCCGCCGTCGGCGCGCGTCGGCGTGCCGCTCATCGATCTGCCGCCCACGCCTCCGGAACCTGTCCTGCGCCACACCGAGTCGGCGATCGTCGTCGAGTGGACGCACCCGGCGGGCGTGCGGCTGCCGATCGTGCAGCCGGTCGAGGATCCCGACTCGCGGCCGGTGCGCCTGCTGATGCCGGGCCGTCCGCCGCACACCTTCAATGTCTACGAGTCGACGCCTGGCGCCTTGCCGCCGGAACCCGGCGCGAGCATGCCGGCCGCGCCCCAGCCGCTGAACGCCGCGCCGCTGTCGGCCGCGGTGTTCGAGGACACGCGCATGCAGTTCGGCGTGGAGCGCTGTTACGTGGTGCGGACCGTCGAGGCGGCGGCCAACGTCACCGTGGAGAGCCCTGCGTCGCCGGCCGCCTGCATCACGCCCACCGACGTGTTCCCGCCGGCCGCGCCGAAGAACCTGGCCGCCGTGGGGAGCGAGGGCGCGATCAACCTGATCTGGGAGGCGAACACCGACAGCGATCTCGCGGGCTACATCGTCCTGCGCGGCGAGGCGGGTGGCGCCGGTCCGCTGACGGCCATCACGCCGGCGCCCATCCGGGAGACCACCTATCGCGACACCGCGGTCGTGGCCGGCACGCGGTACGTGTACGCGATCGTGGCGGTGGACACGGCCACGCCGCAGAACGTGAGCGTCGAGAGCAACCACGTGGAGGAGACGGCCCGATGACGGTTTCGCGCCGGATCTGGCGGATCGAGGTGGACGGCAGGCCCCGGCACGTCGTCGAGGACCCCGCCGCTGGAGGCGGTGCGTCGGCCGCCCGGCTCGTCGAGGGTGATCTGTTCGGCGAGTGGCAGCCGGGACCGGAGATCGAACTCGCGGGCCGGCGCCTGCTGGCGCCGGTAGCGCCCGGCAAGGTGATCGGCATCGGCCTGAACTACCGCGATCACGCGCTCGAACGCGGCAAACCGGTGCCGTCGCAGCCGCTCGTGTTCCTGAAGCCGCCAAGCGCGGTCATCGGGCACGGCGCGCCGATCGTGCTGCCGCCCGGCGTGGGCCGGGTGGATCACGAGGCCGAACTCGGCGTGGTGATCGGCCGCCGCGCGACGCGCGTGACCGCCGGGGAAGCACGCGCCTGCGTGTTCGGCCTGACGTGTGTCAACGACGTCACCGCGCGGGCGCTGCAGGATCGCGGCGTCCAGTTCAGCCACGCGAAGGGCTACGACACGTTCGCCCCGATCGGGCCCTGCGTGGTCATGGGGCTCGACGCGCGTGCGGCGGGCGGAGGCGAGGGCCTCACGGTGGAGGGCCTGGTCAACGGCGTCGTGCGCCAGCGATCGACCACCGCGCAGCTGATCTTCCCGATCGACGAACTGATCGCCTGCATATCGGCGATCATGACGCTGGAACCCGGCGACGTCATCGCCACGGGGACCCCGGCCGGCATCGGGCCGCTCGCCGCGGGCGACACCGTGACCGTGCGCGTCGAGGGCGTGGGCGCGCTCACCAACCCGGTGACGGCCGGCTGAGGCACGCTGGCCGCAGACCGACGAGCATCGCGGCAGAGGCCGCCGAGGAGCAGAGAGCATGAAGTTCTTCATCGACACGGGCAACCTGAACGAGATCGAGTCGCTGGTGCCGCTCGGCATCGTCGACGGCATCACGACGAACCCGTCGCTGCTGGCGCGGGAGGTGGCCGAACCCAGGGCGCACCTCAAGCGCATCTGCGAGATCGTGAAGGGGCCCGTGAGCGCCGAGGTCGTGGCCACCGACGCGGAGGGCATGATCCGCGAGGGGCGCGAACTGGCGGCCATCGACGAGCACATCGTGATCAAGGTGCCGTTCACCAGGGAGGGCATGAAGGCGTGCCGGGCGCTGTCGCAGGAAGGCCACCGCGTGAACGTGACGCTCGTGTTCTCGCCGACCCAGGCACTGATGTCCGCCAAGCTGGGCGCGGCGTACGTGAGCCCGTTCGTGGGGCGGCTGGACGACATCGCGACGCCCGGCATGCAACTGGTCGAGGAGATCGTGGACATCTTCGACAACTACGAGTTCGGCACGCAGGTCCTCGTCGCCAGCGTGCGGTCGCCGATGCACGTGGTGGCGGCCGCGCGGATGGGCGCCGATGTGTGCACCTGCCCGGCGGCGGTCATCGAGGCGATGATCAGGCACCCGCTCACCGACGCCGGGATCGATCGGTTCCTGAAGGACTGGGCGAAGGCGCAGGAAGCGCTGGCGGCCCGGAAGTGACGCCGGCCGCCTGAGTCAGGCCCGGCCATCGGCCAGCGGCCGAGCGCAAACGGAGCACTGCCGATCATGAACCCGCGAGACACGCTCGAGGCCCTCGATCGCCAGGCCGAACTGGGCGGCGGCGAGGACCGCATCCAGCGCCAGCACGCCGCGGGCAAGCTCACCGCGCGCGAGCGCATCGAACTGCTGTTCGACCCGGGGAGCTTCCAGGAGGTCGACAAGTTCGTGACGCACCGCTGCCGCGACTTCGACCTGGACGGCCAGCTCGTGCCCGGCGACGGGGTCATCGCCGGCCGCGGGCGCATCGAGGGCCGGCTGGCCTACGCCTTCGCACAGGACTTCACGGTGTTCGGCGGCTCGATGTCGGAGACCAACGCCGCGAAGATCTGCAAGATCATGGATCTCGCCATGAAGATGGGCGCGCCGGTGATCGGTCTCAACGACAGCGGCGGCGCGCGCATCCAGGAAGGCGTGCTCTCGCTCGGCGGCTATGCCGACATCTTCCTGCGCAACACGCTCGCCTCGGGCGTCGTGCCGCAGATCTCGGCCATCATGGGGCCGTGCGCGGGCGGCGCCGTCTACTCGCCGGCCATCACCGACTTCAGCGTGATGGTGCAGGACACGAGCTACATGTTCGTGACCGGTCCGGACGTGATCAAGTCGGTCACCCACGAGGAGGTCACCAAGGAGGAACTCGGCGGCGCCTCCACGCACAACATGAAGAGCGGCGTGGCGCACTTCGCCGTCGCCAGCGACCGCGAGTGCCTCTCGCTCATCCGCGATCTGCTCGGGTTCCTCCCCTCCAACAACCTCGAGGATCCGCCCGTGGCGGCCACCGGCGACCCGGTGACCCGCGAGCCGGAGGCGCTCGACACGATCGTGCCGGAGAACCCAAACCACCCCTACGACATGGCGGACGTCATCCGGCTCGTCGTCGACGATGGGGCGCTGCTGGAAGTGCACGAGCAGTTCGCCCGCAACATCCTGGTCGGGTTCGCGCGGCTGGGCGGACGTCCGGTGGGCATCGTCGCCAACCAGCCGGCGCACCTCGCCGGCTGCCTCGACATCGACGCCTCGGTGAAGGGCGCGCGCTTCGTGCGGTTCTGCGACGCGTTCAACATCCCGCTGGTCGTCTTCGAGGACGTGCCGGGGTTCCTGCCGGGCACCGTCCAGGAGTGGGGCGGCATCATCCGCAACGGCGCGAAGCTGCTCTACGCGTTCGCCGAGGCGACGGTGCCGAAGGTGACCGTCATCACCCGCAAGGCCTACGGCGGCGCCTACTGCGTGATGGCGAGCAAGCACATCCGCACCGACGTGAACCTGGCGTGGCCCACCGCCGAGGTCGCGGTGATGGGGCCCGAGGGCGCCGTCAGCATCCTCTACAAGCGCGAGATCGACGCCGCGGTCGACCCGGCCGCCCTGCGGGCGCAGAGGATCGCCGAGTTCCGCGAGAAGTTCGCCAACCCCTACGTGGCGGCCAGCCATGGTTTCGTCGACGAGGTGATCCTGCCGCGCAAGACGCGGGTGAAGGTGATTGCGGCACTGGCCAGCCTCGTCGACAAGCGCGACCGCAACCCGCCGAAGAAGCACGGCAACATCCCGCTGTGAGAGCCATGCAGAAGGTCCTGATCGCCAATCGCGGCGAGATCGCCATCCGCGTGATGCGTGCGTGCCGTGACATGGGACTCGAGACGGTGGCCGTGTACTCGGATGCCGATCGCGCGTCGCCGCACGTGCGCTACGCCGACGAGGCCAGGCACCTCGGACCGAGTGCCGCCGCTGAGAGCTACCTGCGGATCGACCGCCTGATCGACGCCGCGCGTGACAGCGGCGCCGACGCGGTGCACCCGGGCTACGGGTTCCTGGCCGAGAACGAGGAGTTCGCGGCCGCGTGCCGCGACGCGGGCCTCGTGTTCATCGGGCCCACGCCGGAGGCGATCGCGCTGATGGGGAGCAAGACGGCGGCGCGGCGCACGGCGCTGACCGCCGGGGCGCCGGTGGTGCCCGGCACCGAGACGCCGCTGCCGGCTTCGATGCACGACGCCCAACTGGCCGAGATCGCCGCCGGCATCGGCTACCCGCTGCTCGTGAAGGCGGTGGCCGGCGGCGGCGGCAAGGGCATGCGCGTGGTGTCGAATCCGGCCGATCTGCCCAACGCGGTGCGCGCGGCGCGATCCGAGGCGGGCGCCGCCTTCGGCGACTCCGACATCTACTTCGAGCGCCGCATCCTGCACGCGCGTCACGTGGAGATCCAGCTGCTGGCCGACCAGCATGGCACGGTGGTGCCGTTCGTCGAACGCGAGTGCTCCATCCAGCGGCGGCACCAGAAGGTGATCGAGGAGTCGCCCTCACCGGTGGTGACGCCGGCCCTGCGTGGCCGCATGGCGGCGGCCGCCGCCGCCGTGGCGCGCGCGGCCGGCTACACCAGCGCCGGCACCATCGAGTTCCTCCTCGACGAAGGCGGCCACTTCTACTTCCTCGAGATGAACACGCGCCTGCAGGTGGAGCACCCGGTCACCGAGATGGTGACGGGCCTCGACCTGGTGCAGTGGCAGATCCGCATCGCGCGCGGCGAGCGGCTCACCGTGGACCCGGCGCGCGCGCTCACGCCCTGGGGCCACGCGATCGAGTGCCGCATCTACGCCGAGGATCCCGATCAGGGGTTCCTGCCCTCGCCCGGGCGCATCCTGTGTCTGCACGTGCCGTCGGGGCCCGGCATCCGCCGCGACAGCGGCGTCGAGGCGGGCTTCGAGGTGCCGATTCACTACGACTCGATGATTGCCAAGCTCGTGGCGTGGGGCGAGGACCGCGGGCAGGCGATCGCGCGGCTCCGCCGCGCGCTCTCGGAATACCAGGTGCGGGGCATCAAGACGACGATCCCGTTCTTCCAGTGGATTCTGGCCACCGACGCCTTCGCCCGCGGCGAGTTCCACACCACGTACCTCGACGAGTTGCTGCTGGCCCGCCGGGGCCAGGCGTTCGTGGCCGCGCCGGAGGTCGCCGAGGACCTCGCCGTGCTGGCCGTGGCGCTGCGGTCGTACCTGCGCGCGCACGGCAGCGCGGGGCCCGCGCTGCCTTCGAGTGCGGCGGCGCCGGCGCGCCCCGACGGCTGGCGCCGCGCGGGCCGGCTGCAGGGACTGCGACCGGCGTGAGCCGGCGGGAGAACGCCAGCCCATGACCTTCGAAATCGAGATCAGCGGCCGTCTGCGCGAGGTGCGCGTCGAACGTGACGGACCGTCGCCGCACCGGTTCCGCGTGACCGTCGACGGCAGGCCGCACGAGGTGGACACGGTGGCCGTCGAGGACGACACCCTCTCGCTCGTACTGCCGGCCATGGGACACGCGAGCTACGAGATCGGGTTCGCCGACGGGTTGTTGCCCAACGACGTGACGGTGTACACACACGGCGGCACGCTGCACGCGGTGGTCAACGGCCGCCGGTCGCGCGGTGGCGCCCGGGCGGCGGCGACGGGCGAGCAGCGGGTGCACGCGCCGATGCCCGGACGCGTGCTGCGGGTGCTGGCAAGACCAGGCGACGAGGTGGCCGCCCGGCAGCCGCTCGTCGTCGTCGAGGCGATGAAGATGGAGAACGAACTGTCGGCGCCCCGCGCGGGCCGCGTGAAGGACGTGGTCGTGCAGGAAGGGGTGTCGGTGGAGGCCGGCCGGCTGCTCGTGATCGTGGAGTGACGACGCGGTGGAACCCCGCCCCGACCCACAGACGCCGGCGACAGGCGCGCCGGAGCCCGCGGGTGCGGCCGCGCCGCCGCGGCGTGTGGGCGCGCGCCTCTGGCGGATCGTGCGACGCACGACGCTGGTGATGGTGTCGCTGGCGACGGGGGCCGTCGTGGCCGCGCTCTCGATCGACTGGGGCCCGTCCCTGCGCGCCCGCGCCGAGCAGGAGGCCTCCCGGCTGATCGAGCGGCCGATGCACATCGGCCGGCTCTCGACCAGCCTGCTGCGCGGCCGTTTCGTGCTCGAGGACGTCCGGATCGAGGGCCTCACCGCCGCGGACGAGCCCTTCCTGGAGGCCCGCCGCCTCGTCGTGGAGTTCCCCTGGTGGACGGCGATCTCGCGCGAGATCTACATCCGGTCGATCACGATGACCGACTGGAAGATGTGCGTCGAGACCTATCCCGACGACCGCCACAGCTTCATTCACATCCCCACCCCGCAGCGCGACCCCGGGCAGCCGCGCCGCTTCGTCACCACCGTGCAACTGGTGCGCGCCACGCGCGGCGAGTTCACCTACCGCGATCACGGCACGCCGTGGAGTACCGTCGCACGCAACCTCGACATCACCGTGGCGAAGCTCGCCGACTACCGCGGCGAGTTCCGCTTCTCGGGCGGCACGATCGCCATCCAGGACTACGTGCCGATGTGGGCCAACGCCTACGCGACCTTCCGCATCGACGACGGGCGCGTGCTGCTGGACCGCATCGATCTCGACACCGACGGCGCCGAGTCGAGGGTCACCGGCGTGGTGAACCTCGCGCACTGGCCGGAGCAGACCTACCAGGTGGCGTCGCAGGTGCACCTGCCGCGACAGAAGGAGATCTGGTGGGCGCAGCAGGACTTCACGCTCTCGGGGGATGCCGAGTTCCGCGGCACCTTCGCGCTGTTCAAGGGCGGGCGCGACCTCACCGGCACGTTCCGCAGCGCGGAGATGGGGATCAACGCCTACCGGTTCCCGGGCTTCACCGGCGCGCTGCGGTGGCTGCCCGATCGCTTCGAGGTGACCGACGCGGCGTCGGGCTTCTACGGCGGCCGCCTGAGGCTTCTCTACACGATGGCGCCGCTCGGCCGCGACGACGAGCCCGCGGTGGCCACGCTCGACACGGCCTACGCGGACGTCGACCTGCGGACGCTCACCGAGTTCCTGCGGCTTCCGGGCATGCGTCTCGCGGGGCGGGCCACGGGCCGCAACGTCCTGCGCTGGCCGCTGGGGCACTGGTCCGGCCGCACCGGGGAGGGGCGCCTGCGCGCCGATCCGCCCGAGGGCGTGGCGCTCATGTCGCGCCGATCCACGGAGGCGCTGGCCGCGGCCTACGACGCGCGCGGCCTCGAGGTGGGGCCGTTCGACCCGCACCCGTTACCGGCGGCCCTGGCCGTGGGCGGAGAGATCTCCTACACGATCGGGCCCGGCGGCATCGCGCTGGCCCCCAGTTGGGCGGCGACGGCACTCACCTTCGTCGCCTTCGAGGGCACGACGGATTACGGGAGCGCCTCGCGCATCCCGTTCCACGTCACCAGCGGCGACTGGCAGGAGAGCGATCGCGTGCTCACCGGCATCATCATGGCCGTGACCGGGTCCTCGCACGCGGTGCCGGTGGGCGGCGTGGGCACCTTCGACGGCGTCATGCTCGGCGCCTTCGGCGATCCGCGCGTCGAGGGCCGTTTCTCCGGCGAGCGCATGCGCGCCTGGGACGTGACGTGGGGCGCCGCCGCCGCCCAGCTCGTCGTCGAGGACAGCTACGCCCACATCGAGAGCGCCGTCATCACCAAGGGCGGCGGACGGATGGACGTGTCGGGCAGGTTCTCGCTCGGGTACCCGCGCGAGGACGGCGGCGAGGAGTTCGATGCACGCGTGACGATCGCCGGGTGGGACCTCGTCGACCTCCGGCACGCGTTCGTGCTCGACGACTATCCCGTCACGGGCGATGTGTCGGGCGACTTCCACGTCTACGATCGTTATGAAGGACCGCAGGGCTTCGGGCGGCTGGAGCTGGCGCGCGGCGTTGCCTACGGTGAGCGCTTCGATCGCGGCTCGGCGGGCCTGACCTTTGACGGCGCGGGCGTGCGCCTCGACGGCCTCGAGATTCGGAAATCGACCGGGCGCATCACCGGCGCGGCCTACGTGGCGTGGGAGGGCACGTATTCGTTCAACGCCGACGGCCGCGCCATTCCGATGGAATCGGTGGACGCGGTCGCCTATCCGCGGGCGCCGCTGTCGGGCTCGCTGTTCTTCTCGGCCTCGGGTTCGGGCGCCTTCGCGATGCCGCGCTACGAGGTGAAGGGGCGCATCGAGGACCTGTTCGTCGCCGACGAGGGCGTGGGCGACGTCACCGGGGCCCTGTCGGTGCGTGACCAGACGCTGACGATCGATGTGCTCGAGGTGGCCTCGGCGCGCCTGGCCGTATCCGGCTGGGGGCGCATTGCGCTCACGCAGGAATCGGATGCCGACCTGCGCTTCCGCGTCACCGGGACGTCGCTCGACCCGTACCTGCGGGCGCTGCAGCCGGGCCTCTCGCCGTACACCTCAGCCGTCGTCAGCGGCACGCTGCGCGTGTTCGGGGAGCTGCGCAACCCGGATCACCTGCGCGCCACGGCAACGATCGATGCTGCGGACCTGCGCCTGTTCGACTACCGCCTGCGCAACGACGGCCCGGTGCAGCTGGCGCTGGATCATCGCGTGGCACGCCTCGATCACTTCCGGCTCGTCGGCGACGGTACGCAGCTCGAGCTGATGGGCGAGATCAACCTCGCGGATCAGCGCATCTCGCTGCGCGGCCTCGGCGACGCCAACCTTGGCATCCTCCAGGGCCTCATGCGCGACGTGCGCAGCGCCGGCGCGGCCGAAGTACAGGTGGACGTGCGCGGTACGCTGTCGGCGCCGATCATCAACGGATCGGCGACGATCACCAACGGCCGCCTGCGGCACTTCGCGCTGCCGCACGCACTGGAGGCGCTGAACGGCCGCGTCGAATTCGATCGCGGCGGCCTGCGCCTCGATGGCCTCACGGGCACGCTTGGCGGCGGCGACGTGTGGGTCGGCGGCCGGGTCGGGTTTCGCGGCTTCCTGCCGTCGGAGTTCAGCGTCGCGGCGACGGGCCGCGGCATGCGGCTGCGCTATCCCGAAGGCTTCCGTTCGACGGTGGACACCGATCTCGCACTGCGCGGCGAGGTGACCGCCCCGGTGCTCTCGGGCACCGTCACGATCCGGAGCGCCGTCTACGAGCGCACGTTCGATCCCGGCGCGGCCAGCCTGTTTGGCGGCGCCGGCACGGCCGGCGGCGAGACGCGCCCGCTCGCCCCGGTGGCCGCCACGCCTTCGGGCATCCCGGTGCGCTTCGACGTGCGCATCCTCGCGCCGGGCACGCTGCGCATCGAGAACCGCGCGGCCCGCCTGCTCTCGACCGCCGAACTCACCCTGCGCGGCACCTACGACCGCCCGCAACTCTTCGGCCGCGTCGAGGTGACGCGCGGCGAGGTGTTCTTCGAGGGCAACCGTTACCAGGTGACGCGCGGCGTGGTGGACTTCGCCAACGCGCAGAAGATCGAGCCCTTCTTCGACGTGGAGGCGGAGACGCGCGCCCGCGTGCCGGGCCAGATCTACCGCGTCGTCTTCCACGTGACCGGCGTGCCCGATCGCTTCGTGTTCGACCTGACGTCGGACCCGCCGCTGGCGCCCGTCGACATCCTCGCCCTGCTGCTCGGCGACACCCGCGACCCGCAGAATGCCGAGCTGCGCGAGCTGCGCACGCCGGGCCGCAGCGAGCAGGAGGTGATCGCCGCCGGCGCCACCCGCCTGCTCGCGAGCCCGATCTCCAGCGAGGTCGGCCGCGTCGTCGAGCAGACGCTCGGCGTCGACACGGTGCAGATCTCGCCGTCGCTGGGCGACATCTCGGCGCTGCAGTCGGCACGCCTGAACCCGTCGGCGAGGTTCACCGTCGGCAAGCGCCTGTCGGATCGCCTGTACCTCACCTATTCGCGCGCCCTCAGCACGTCGTCGCGCGACCAGATCATCCTCGTCGAGTACACGCAGAGCGACCGGCTGGCGTGGATCGTCTCGCAGAACGAGGACCGCACCTACGCCCTGGACGTGCGCGTGCGGCACGTGTTCTGATGCGCGCGTTCCACGTGGTCGCGCTCCTGATGGCCGTGGCCGGCGCCGCGGCGCCGGCGGCCGCCCAGCCGGCCATCGACGCGCTGCTCGACCGACCCATCGCAACGGTCGTCGTCGTGGCCGATGGCCACGATCTGGCGGATCCGGCCGTGTTGGCGCTCATCGACACGCGTGCGGGCCAGCCGCTCGACATGGCCGCGGTACGCCGCACCCTGCACGCCCTGGTGGCGCTCGAGCGCTTCGACGACATCACCGTGGAGGCGACAGACACGCCGGCAGGCCTCGCCCTGCGCTACGTCGTCTCGCGGGTGAGGCAGATCGACGCCATCGACTTCCGCGGCGATCGCGGCGTGAGCGCCGGCACCCTCCGGCAGGCGCTCACCGAACGCTATGGCCGGGAGCCGGCCCCGGGGCGTGGTCCGGAGATGGTGTCCACGCTCGTGGAGGCGCTCGTCGCCGCCGGATTCCTCGACGCCGCCGTCACCTACCGCATCGCCGAACGCGGCGGCACGGCGGCCACGCTCATCTTCGACGTGCGGGCCGGACCACGATTCCGGATCGGCCTGGTGAAGGTGGCCGGGAACCCTGCGGGGGACGACGCGCGCCTGCTGGAGCGGCTGCGCGCGACGCAGGGCCGCGAATGGCGGGCCTCGGAGATGGCCCGGCGCGTGGAGGCCGAGATCCAGCGGCTGCGCGCCCAGGGCCACTACGAGGCGCGGCTGACGGTGACGCCGACGCGCCAGCCCGGCGAGCCCCGCGTCGATCTCGTCGTGACGGTGGACGCGGGACCGCTGGTCGATCTCGTCTTCGAGGGAGATCCCCTGCCGCGCTCCCGGCTCGATGAACTGGTGCCGATCCGCCGCGAGGGATCCGTCGACGAGGACCTGCTCGAGGACTCGCGCCGCCGCGTGGAAGAGTTCCTCAGGAACGAAGGCTACTGGCAGGCGTCAGCCGATTATCGCCGGAGCGAGACGGACGGGCGTTTGCGAATCGTCTTCGGCGTCCACCGCGGCCCCGTCTACGAAGTGGGCCGGGTGGAGGTCCACGGCGTCGTGGAAGCCCCGCTGGCCGAGGTCGACGCCCTGGTGCTGTCGCGGCAGGGGCGCCCGTTCGTCGAGACGCGTCTCGACGCCGACGTGGCGGCGATCCGGCAGTTCTACCAGGCTCGCGGTCACGCCGGCGTGCGCGTCACCCGAACGATCGATGAGGTGGCCGGCACGGCGGCGGGTGCGCCGCGACGGGTCGATCTCGCCATCACCGTCGAGGAAGGGCCGATCGCGCGCGTGGGCACCATCGTCCTGGAGGGGCCGCGGGCGCTGGACGAGGCGACGGTGCGCACGGCGATGCGTCTGGCGCCCGACGGACCGTTCTTCGCGCCCGCGCTGGAAGCCGACCGCGCCGCGATCGAACTGCTCTACCTGAATCGCGGCTATCCGGACGCGGTGGTGCGCGCGGCCGCCAGCCCCGCGGCAGACGGCACGCGCGTCGATCTCACCTACGGGATCGACGAAGGACAGCCTGCGATCGTGGATCACGTGATCGTCACGGGCAACGCGCGGACGAACGCGGCCACGATCCTGCGCGAAGCGCAGATCGCCGCCGGCCGCGCGGTGGGCCTCGGCGACCTGGAGGCCGCCCAGCGCCGCATCGCCGCCCTCGGCCTCTTCCGTCGCGTCCGCATCGACACGCTGCGCGACGCGGCGACCGGCGTCGTCGACGTCGTGATCGCAGTGGAGGAGAACGCGGCCACGACGCTCGGCTACGGCGCGGGGCTCGAGGGCGGGCGGCGGCTGCGGCGCGAGGACGTCACCGGCGCCGCCGTCGAGCGACTGGAGTTCGCACCCCGGGGGTTCTTCGAGGTGGGCCGGCGGAACCTCTGGGGCAAGAATCGCAGTGTCAACCTGTTTGCCCGGGCCAGCCTGCGCCAGGCGCCGGGATCGGTGGGCGATCCCGCTCCCGGCGGCTTCGGGCTCTACGAATACCGCGTGATCGCGTCCTTCCGCGAGCCGCACGCCTTCGGCGGGGGCGCCGACGCGGGCGTGTCGGCACTGATCGAACAGGCCATCCGGTCGTCGTTCAGCTACCGGCGGCGATCGGTGAACGCCGATCTCACACGGCGCACCACCCGCGGCCTCACGCTGATTGCGCGTTACTCCTACGGCGACACCAACGTCTACGAGCAGCGCTACAGCCCGTCGGACAAGCCGCTGATCGACCGCTTGTTCCCGCAGGTGACGCTGTCGACGCTGGCCGGCGTGCTCGCCCGCGACACCCGTGACGACGCCATCGATCCCACGCGCGGCACGGTGATCGGGATCGAAGGCGACCTGGCCACCCGCACGCTCGGGTCTGAGGTCGGCTACGTCAAGACGTTTGCGCAGGGCTTCCTCTACCGGCGGGTGCCCGGCACGCGGCTCGTGGTCGCCGGCGGCCTGCGGCTGGGACTGGCCACGGGCTTCTCGCGCCAGGTGCCGCGCGTCGACGACCAGGGCCGGCCGGTCCTGGATCCCGACGGCCAGCCGCTGATCGACACCGTGCGCGATCTGCCGGCGAGCGAGCGCTTCTACGCCGGCGGCGACAGCACGGTGCGTGGCTTCGCGCTCGACCGGCTCGGGGACCGCGACACGATCGACGTCGACGGGTTCCCGACCGGCGGTGACGCCGTGATCATCGCCAACGCCGAGCTGCGCTTCCCGGTGACCCGTACGCTGGGCGGCGTGGCGTTCCTCGATGGCGGCAACGTGTTCGCGCGCATGCGGCAGATGGACCTCGGCCGCGTGCGCGGGGCGGCGGGGTTCGGCGTGCGCTACAAGTCGCCCATCGGGCCGCTGCGGTTCGACGTGGGCTTCAAGCTGGATCCGCGGATCCTGGGCAACGGCCGTCGGGAGCGCCGCTATGCGCTGCACATCAGCATCGGCCAGGCATTCTGACCCCGGCTCGCCGTGCGCCGGCGCGCGTCTCGCCTGGCTGCTCTGGGCGTGCCTGATCGCGCTGCCGGCCGTCGCCGGCGGCGAAATCGTGGATCGCATCGTCGCGATCGTGGACCGGCAGGTGATCACGCTGTCCGACGTGCGCGCGGCCCTCGACCTCGGGCTGATCGAGGCGGCCGACGAGACGGCGGCGCGCGATGCGCTGGTCGAGCGCGCGCTGATGCTGGCGGAGGTGTCGAGGTACGCGCCGCCGTTGCCAGCCGAGGTCCCGGAGACTCGACTGGAGGCGATCCGCGCCCGCCTCGGACGTGAGGCGCTGGAGGCGACGCTGCGCCGCACGGGCCTCAGTCTCGACTGGCTCCGCCTCACGCTCCGCCAGGACGCCCTCATCCAGAGCTACCTCGACCAGCGGTTCGACGTGACGGCCATGCCAACCGACGAACAGGTGGAGGCCTTCTATCGGGAACGACGTCACACGTTCGTCGACGCGACCGGGGCGGAACTGCCCATGGAGGCGGCGCTGCCCATCGCGCACGCGCAACTGACCGCCAGCCGGCGTTCGCGGCTCGTCGCCGAGTGGCAGGCCGATCTCCGCCGGCGGGCGCAGATCTCGGTGCGATCTCCCCGGCCATGACCGACAGCGCGTCGAGCCCGGCCGTCGCCGACCCGCTCGTCATCGTCACCGTGCGCCGACTGCTGGCGCTGGCGGCGCTGGGCTTCGTGGCGCTGTACCTCGCGCCGTCCTGGCTGGGCGAGCGGGAGCTGCCGTGGGGCGTCCGGGCGGCGTGGCCGCTGGCCGCGCTGCTCGCCGCGCGGTGGCCCACTGCGTCGTGGCTCGCGTTCGTCGTGGGCGCGCCGCTGCTGCCGATCGTGCCGGAGCTGCGCGGCTGGCCGCCGGTCTCGCTGCTGGCGATGTGGCTGTTCGCGCTGCTGGTGCCCGCCTGGGTGCGCGTGGCGTGGCGCGGCGAACGTCGCGTGCTCGACCACTGGCCCGCGCTCTATCTGCTGCTCGCCTTCGCGGCGCTCGTGGCGGCGCTGGCGCCGCTGGCCGCGGGCGACCGCGGGCCGGCCGGCTTCTTCCTGGACCTGCAGCACTTCCTGCGCAACGACCTCGTGGAGCTGACCGGGCAGCGACATCTCTTCGCATCGGTGCTCGCGTGGCTCGTCATGGCCGAAGGCGTCGGCATGGCGTGGCTCGCCGCGCGCTTCCTGCGCCAGCGGGGAGAGGATGGACCGGTCTGGCTGGCCTCGGCGGTCGCCGCCGGCGGCACGCTGGTGGCGGCGTGGGGCGTCCGCCAGTGGTGGCTGCGGGACAACCTGCTGCCCTTCTGGCGTGAGTTCGACCCGTTCATCGTGCGGGTGAACGCCAGCTTCACCGACGTCAACGCGTTCGGCAGCTACCTGGCCGGCACGATCGTCGTCACCCTGGGGCTGGCCGCCGCCGCACGCGGCCGCGCGCGGGCGGGGTGGGCGGCGGCGGCGCTGGTGATGGTGGCGGCCGCGATCTTCACCGCGTCGCGGATGGCGTGGGTGGCGATGGTGGTGGGGGGGCTGGTCTACCTCGTGCTGGCCGATCGCGCCGGCGCGTGGGCGCGCCCGATGCCGTGGAAGACCAGGCGCGGCCGGCGGATGCTCGCCGTGGCGGCGCTCGCGGCCGCCGCAGGACTGGCTGGCCTCACGGGGTACGCCACGTCCGTCGACGCGCGCCACGTCCAGCAGCGCTCCTATCTGGACACCGTGCTCTCCACGCTCAACCTGCGGGTCGCGCCCGCCGACAAGCTCAAGGGCCGCCTGCCGCTGTGGGTGGCCGCCTGCCACATGATCGAGGCGCGCCCGCTGACGGGCATCGGCCTCGGCCGCTACTACAAGGACGTGAGCGCCTACGCCCCTCCGGACGCCAGGCTGATCCTCCCGCAGGAGAACGCGCACGACTACTTCCTGCAGCTCGCTGCCGAGGCCGGTCTGCCCACGCTCGCCGCCTGGCTCGCCGCGATCGTCACCGCGGTGGCGGCCTCCTGGAGGGCGCTCGGCCCGGCCGATCCGCGGCTCGGCCACGTGGTGTGCGGCGGGATCGGCGGGCTGACGGCCTTCCTCCTCACGTGCCTCACCGGGCACCCGCTGCTGCTGCGCGAGGGGCAGTACGCCTTCTGGATGCTGCTCGCGGTCGCCGGCAGCGGCGCGGTATCGGCGGCGCCAGCCAGCGTGTCGCGTCGGCGCCGTGCGCTGACGGCCGCCGCGATGATCGTCATCATCGCCTGGCTGCCGCTGCGCGCAAGGGGCGCGATCGCCAGCGTCGACCTCTCGCGCAGGCCCACCGGCCTGCATGCGGTGGAGGCGGCGGCCGACGGCTCGACGTTCCGCTGGACGGGGGACCGCGCCACGTTCTTCCTGCCCGCGGGGAGCCGGCGCGTCGTGCTGTCGATCCGGTCGCTGGCCCCGTTTCCCCAGGAGGTGGAGGTCTGGCTCGACGCCCAGCAGGTGGATCGGCTCCGGCTGGACGACCACGCCTGGCGGGACCTGCAGTACCTGCTGCCGCGGGTGTCCGGAGATCGGCGCTTCCAGCCGCTCGAACTGGTGGTGCGGCCGACGTGGCGGCCCGAAGGTGACGGACGCGACCTTGGCGTGATGGTGCGCGGTGTCGACTGGTCGCGCTGAGGCGCTACCGTACCGCGATCACGACCAGTTCGGGTCCCGGCCGATCCGGCGCGGGCGTGAAGCGCGCCACCTCGTGGCCGAGCGTCATCAGCGTCATGTAGCTGTCGTAGGCGGCGCGGAACCGATCGGGGTTCTCGAAGGCGCGGCCGTAGACCTGCGACGTGGCGATCAGGAAGCCGATCCCCGACGCCCTGTATTGCTCGTAGGTCCGTTCGGTCAGCGATCGCGGGTACTCCGCCACGAACCGCGGCTCGCGCAGGAGCAGTTCGGTGCGCTCCACGGCGAGACGGGCGCCGTCGGGCACGTTGTGCAGGAGCCACTCGTAGGCCAGCGCCTGCGTGGACACCCGGCCGAGCGACCGTACCCACTGCGTGGCGCGCACGGCCGGCGGCAGCACGGCGGCCACCGTCAGCGCGACGATGAGCGCCGTGCGCGGCGCGCGCGGGATGTCGAAGCGCCGCAGCAGGCTCACGCCGCTGATCACGGCGATGGCCGCCAGCACGCACGCAAACGGCATCGCCGGCATCAGATAGCGCGCGAACACGAGGCCCTGCCGGCTCACGACGTAGTAGAAGAGCAGCGGGAACAGCACCAGCAGGGCCCACCTCACGCGCCCGGGCCCGTTGACGGCCCGCACGGCGCCCAGCGTCAGGCCCCACACCATCAGCAGCGCGGCGGGCCAGCCGAGGTTGAGCCGCACGTGCTTGGCGTAGGTGAGCCACGGCGCTTCGGTTCCGGGGCCACGTGTCGTGTAGTGCGACATCAGCGAGGCGAAGCCGTTGAGGAACCCGGGCAGATCCAGCAGCGTGTAGGGCGCCACGAGGAAGTAGGCGCCCAGCCAGGCCCCGAGGGCCGCGGCGGCGCACGCCGCGCGCGACGGGCGCGCCGGCAGCGTCATCCACGCCGCGAGCAGCGGAAGCAGGATGGCAATGCCCGCCGTGTACTTCGTGCCCATGGCCAGGCCGGCGGCGGCGCCCGCGATCGCGAACGCCGAGGCCCGGCCACGCTCGTGCGCCGAGAGCGAGAGCAGGAACGTGAGCGCCGTGAAGAAGGTGACCGGCACGTCGGTGAGCGCGTAGTGCGACTCGCGCACGTGCATCGGCAGCACGGCCATCAGCCCGGCCGCCAGCAGCGCGTGACGCGCGCCCCAGCGCATGCCGATCTGGTGGACGACGGCGACGGTCGCCACGCCGAGCAGTGCGGTGAAGGCCCGGGTCCACGGCAGGATGTCGACGATGGCGATATCGGCCAGCGAGCGGAATTCCTGCGCGACCGCACCCGCGAGGAAGCGCAGGCAGGCGAGGCCGAGGTGGACGTACAGCAACAGGCCCGGGTAGTCGAAGAAGTGCGGGTTGAGGTCGCCGGTCCGCATCATCGCGATCGCGCGCGAGGTCAGCTCGGGCTCGTCGACGCCCACCTGGTAAGGCAGTCCATGGCCCAGGCGCCAGAACCGCAGGCCGGCCGCCACGGCGAGCACGACGACCAGCCAGAAGGTTGCCGGCTTGAGGTCGGAGGCTTCACGCCATTCACGTTCGGTCACGTCCCATTCGCCGGTCGCGTCGCGTGCCCCGGCGCCTCGTGCGCCTCGATGGGCGCCAGCAGTCGGCGGTAGAGGGCCTCGGTTTCGGCCGCCACCGCGGTCCAGGCGAATTCGCGCTCGACGATTTCGCGTCCGTGCGCGCCGAAATGCGGCACCCGATCGCGCTCGGACACCGCCGTCCGGAGCGCGTCGCGGAGGGTCTCGGGATCGCCCGGCGCAACCAGCCAGCCGTTGACGCCGGGCCGCACCTTGTCGGGGATGCCGCCGGCACGTGTCCCAATCACCGCCCGGCGGTGCGCCATGGCTTCGAGGGTGACCAGGGAACTGCCTTCGTAGAGCGTGGGGTGCACGAACACGTCCGCCGCCTCGTACCACGCGTGCAGCCTGGCATCGTCGAGACGGCCGGGCATCATGATACGCGAAGCCACGGCGGTGCCCGCCGCGAGCGACCGCAGGCGCTGGCGCCAGGGGCCGTCGCCGGCCAGCACCCACCGCCATGGGCCCACGGCGTCTCCCAGCCGCGCCAGGGCCTCGATCATCACGTGGAACCCCTTGTTCTGCTCGAGCCGGCCGACCGAGAACATCAGCCACTCGCGGGGACCGATGCCGTGGGCTGACCGGATCGCGGCGCCGTCGCGCGGGGTCGCGAGCGCGTCGATGACGTCGAGATCGATGGCGTTGGGAATCGTGACGATCCGCGCATCGTCGACGCCCAGGTGCGACCGCACCACCGGTCTGAGCGCGGCGTCGGTGGCGATGACGGCATCGGCCGCGTGCGCCGACGCGCGGACGGCGGCCTGCAGCGGCCGGTAGGCGATGAGCTTCAACCGCGCCGCGCCCGGCCGCGTGGCACCGAACTCCTCGAGGCCCTGCGGGTTCATGACCAGCGGCGCGCGCAGCACGGGGTCGCGGCGGCGCGCGAGCGCATACCCCAGGACGCTGGCGCCCAGCCCGTGCACCAGGTCGATCTCGCCGGCGCGCACCAGGGAGGCCGCGCGCCGCCCGGCGCGCCAGCCGAACAGCGGGTACGCCGTCGCGCGATCGGCGACCGTGGTGCCGCGCCGGCCGGCGCCGGGGAACGTGAGATAGGGAACGGGCACGAGTCGCGCCGGCAGCGAGGCCGGCACGGGTGCGGCCGGCAGCCGCGTCACCAGCGTGATGGCGATGCCGCGCCTGGCGAGGTGGACCACGAGGTCGTGGACGTGACGTTCGAGCCCGCCCACGCCGTGCAGCGGATGGACGCTGCGCGCGACCAGCGCCACGCGCAACACGCGCTCACCCATCGCGTTCCGGCTCCGTGACACCCATGAGGTCGGCATACAGGGCGGCGGTTCGCGCGGCAACGGCGCCGGCCGTGAAGTGGGCCTGCACGTGCGCCCGCACGCCGGTTGCCAGGCGATCGCGCAGCGCCGTGTCCCGCGCCATGCGCGCGAGCTGGCGCGCCCACGCGTCGCGCCCGCTGGCGAGCAGCCCCGTCTCCTCGTGCCGGACGATGTCGGCGGTGCCGCCGGTGTCCATGGCGACGGCCGGCACGCCGATGGCGCCGGCCTCGAGCAGCACGCGCGAGAGCGATTCGGGCCCGTGCGACGGGAACAGCACGAAGCGTGCGTGCGCCAGCCACGCGAGGACCTCGTCGCGCGGGAGCCACCCCTGCACCCGCAGATCCAGCCCGGCCGCGCGCGCCTCGCGATCCAGCGCCCCGCGCTCCGTCCCGTCGCCGGCGACGATGACCGGCAGGCGCAGCCCGGCGGCGACGAGGCCGGGCACCAGGTGGCGTATGCCCTTGTTCACCTCGAGCTTGCCGGCGAACACGACGTAAGGCTCATCGATCGGTGGCCGGCGGCTGGCGACGGCGGCGCGCAGCGCCTCGACGTCCACCGGGTTGGGGATGACCTCCACGCGCGTGCCGGCGAGTTCCGGCGCGCGCGCCCGCAGGTCGCGCGCGATCGTGCTGCTGACGGCGATGACGGCCTGGGCGGCGGCCAGCGCGCGGCGCCTGCGCGCGAGGTTGCCTCGCATGTAGGCGACCAGCGGCAGCGCCAGCGGCCATGCGCGCGAGCGCGAGCGAAGGCAGCGCACCATGTGGCCCGGCGTGCAGGCCGGGCACAGGCCGTCGGCGCGGGGGTCGTGAATCAGGTTGGCCCAGTAGCACACGGGCCAGTAGTCGCGAACGGTGCACACGGCCGGTCTCGCGCTCAACCGCCCGCCAGCGACCGCGGCCGGTCCGGTGAGCACGTGCTGGCCGTGGATGACGTCGGCCTGATGCGCTCGCGCGAGCTCGGCGAGCTGGCGGCCCAGCCGCGCCCAGAGCCGCTCGTTCTTGAAGTAGTTGCGCAGGAACGGCACGCGGGGCGCGGGGCTGCGCACCTCGATCACGGTGAAGCCGTCCCAGTCGCGTTCGACCGTGCCGCGCCCGCCGCCGGGCTTCGGCTGGACGATGAGGACGTGATGGCCGAGGCGCCGCAGTCCACGTGCGAGTTCGAACGTGCTCCAGCCGCTGCCTCCGCAGACGGGAGGGAACGCGTCGGTCGCGACGAGCACGCGCAGGGATCGGCGCATGGCGAAGCAGCGTAGCAAAGATCGGGAGGTGTCCGGGACCTGGCGGCGCGCGCGCCGCCAGGCCTCAGGCCTGCCGCCGGCTGGCGATGGCCTCGGCCAGCCGCTCGCAGTGGGCGCGCCAGCTGAAGTCGCGCACGGCGCGTGCCCGCGCGGCGCGCCCCATCGCCTGCCGCCGCGCCGGGTCGAGCAGTGCCCGCAGCGCCGAGGCGAGGCCCTCCGGATCCCCGGGTTCGTAGAGCAGGCCCTCGACGCCGCCGGCGACGAGCGCGGCGAGTCGTGGCAGGCGCGGCGCCACGACGGGCAGGCCCGAGGCCATGTATTCGAAGAGCTTGAGCGGCGACCAGAAGAAGTCGATCTGCAGCGGCGCGTGCGCGCCGGCGTCGAAGGGCGCCACGCCGATGTCGGCCGCCGCCAGGCACGCGGGCATCGCGTCGTGGGGCAGCGCGCCGGTGAACGTCACGCGCCGGAGCCCGGCCGCCGCCTCGCGCGCGCGCGGGAGCCCGGG
>JBDIBB010000060.1:0-24275 GCA_039812685.1 Vicinamibacteraceae bacterium | reverse complement strand
ACCGTGGAGGAATTCAACGGCTTGAGGCCTCAAGCCTCAAGCCTCAAGCCTCAAGCCTCAAGCCCCAAGCCCCAAGCCTCAAGCCTCAAGCCCCAAGCCCCAAGCCTCAAGCCTCAAGCCCCAAGCCCCAAGCCCCGAGCCGTCCGGTCTACGCCGTCTCTTCCTCGCGCAGGCGGTATTTCTTGATCTTGTTGTAGAGCGTCACGCGGTCGATCCCGAGGATGCGCGCGGCATGCGTGATGTTGAACTCGGTGTGGTCGAGGATTGCCGCGATGTGCCGGCGTTCCATCGCCTCGAGCGTGGCGTTGGCCGGATCGAAGCCGGTGGCGGCGGGCGTGGCGCCTGGCTGCAGCGCCAGGTCGGAGGGCTGGATGAGGTGGCCCGGGGTCACGACCATGGCGCGCTCGATCACGTTGCGCAGCTCGCGCACGTTGCCGGGCCAGTCGTGGGCCATGAGCGCGGCCACGGCTTCGCGCGAGATGCCGTCGATGCGGCGATGGCCCTCGGCCGTCAGCCGCTCGATCAGGTTGTCGACCAGCAGCGGGATGTCCTCCTTGCGCTCGCGCAGCGGAGGGATCGTGATCGAGATCACGTTGAGGCGGTAGTAGAGGTCCTCGCGGAAGCTGCCGTCGGCCACGGCCTTCTGCAGGTCACGGTTGGTGGCGGCGATCACGCGCACGTCGACGGGGAAGCTCTCCACGCCGCCGAGCCGCGTGACGCGCCGCTCCTCGAGCACGCGCAGCAGGTCGAGCTGGAGCTTGGCGGTGATGTCGCCGATCTCGTCGAGCATCAACGTCCCGCGGTCGGCGAGCTCGAACTTGCCGCGATGGCGCGCGACGGCACCGGTGAAGGCGCCGCGTTCGTGGCCGAACAGCTCCGACTCGAGCAGCGACTCGGTGAGCGCGGCGCAGGAGACGGCGACAAACGGCTCGTCGGCGCGCGGGCTCTCCGCGTGGATGGCCCGGGCGAACACGTCCTTGCCGGTGCCGCTCTCCCCGAGGATGAGGACCGTGGAGGAGCTGCGCGCCACCGTGCGCGCCAGCTCGAAGATGCGCTGCATCACGGGGCTCTTGCTCACCAGGTCGCGGAAGCGGTAGTCGCGCTTGAGCGCCTGCCGCAGCAGGGCGTTCTCGCGGACGAGCGCCTGCTGCGCGACGATCTTCTGCATCATCATGCTGAGTTCGTCGGGGTCGAACGGCTTCACGAGGTAGTCGTACGCGCCCAGCTTCATGGCGGTGACCGCGGTGTCGACCGATGCGAACGCCGTCATGATCACGGCGGTCAGGTCGGGCTGGATCTTGCGCGCCTCCTCCAGCACCTGCAGCCCGTCCATGCCCGGCATCTTCAGGTCGAGCAGCAGCACCGACCAGCGGTCGTGCTGCACGCGCGCGATCGCGCTGGGCCCGTCCTCGGCCACCTCCACGTGGTACCCGTCCTGCTGCAGCCAGCCCGACAGCGATTCCCGCACGATCTCCTCGTCGTCGACGACGAGGATGCGGATGTGTTCGCGGTTCATGAGAGGGTCTCCGGGAGTTCGAGGGCCAGGCGCAGCCGCACGCGGCAGTCGGGACAGAAGGCCGCCGTCTTCATGTCGACGCCGGCAAGGTTCGTCGAGCGCCGCATGACGCAGCGTCCGTCGTCGCAGTGCACGAGACCGAAGGTGTGGCCGAGTTCGTGGATGCAGGTCTTCAGCAGCCGCGGGACCAGCAGCGCCGGCTCCGCGTCACCGAGCCTCGCCGTCGAAACCACCGCCGCCGCTCCGTTGAGCAGCGCCTCGCCGTAGACGAAGGTGAGCACCGGGATGAACAGGTCGACGTCGGTGACGGCGACGAGTTTCCGGGCCTCGATCGGCCTGTTGGCGAGCAGCCAGCGCAGGATGGCGCCGGAGGAGTGCTGGCCGCGCCTCGGATCGAAGGTCTGGTCGGGGCGCTGCGTGCCGTGATGACGCAGGATCGGCAGCCCGAATTCGCGCGCCAGCCCGCGCTCGACCAGATCCAGCAACCGCTCGCTGCTCTTGTCCGCTCCCAGCCACCACATGCAGATGGCCTCACGCGCCATGGCCGCGGTTGAGCGCGCCGGTGCCGAGATCCGCCGGCGTCGGTGCGGCGGGCGGGAGTCCCTGAGTGCGCACGGGAGACGTGGCCGCCGTGGGCAGCGTGAAGGTGACGGTGGTGCCCTGTCCGACGACGCTCGCGATCTCCACCGTGCCGCCGTGTCGCTCGACGATGCCGTAGACCACCGAGAGGCCCAGGCCGGTCCCCTTCTCCTTGGTGGTGAAGAAGGGATCGAGCACCTTCGACAGGTGTTCGGGCGGGATGCCCGTGCCGGTATCGGCGAAGGAGAGCACCACCCGGCCAGGAGGCGACTCGTGGGCGGTGATGCGCAGCGTACCGCCGCCCTTCATGGCGTCGCACGCGTTGATGATGACGTTGACGCACGCCTGGCGCAGTTGCCCGAAGTCGCCGTGGACCGGCGGCAACGGCCCGATGTCGCGTTCGATCGTCACGCTCTGGAGCTTGGCCTGGTGGCTCACCAGCGTGAGGGCCTCCTCGAGGACGGCCGTCAGCGACACGTCGACGAGCTTGAGGGCCCGCTCGCGGGCGAAGTCGAGCAGGTTGCGGACGATGGCCGAGCAGCGCTCGGTCTCGCGTTTGACGAGGCTGAGGTACTTGACGGCGTTGGCCCGCTGCGGATCCTCGCCCGACTGCGCCTCGTAGCCCCGCAGCAGCAGCTTCGCGTAGGTGAGAATGCCGGCCAGCGGGTTGTTGATCTCGTGCGCCACCGAGGCGGCGAGCCGTCCGAGCGACGACAGCTTCTCGGATCGCACCAGCGAGTCCTGCGCCTTGCGCAGCGCCGCCGTCCGATCTTCCACCTGCTGCTCGAGCGAGGCCAGCAGCGCATCACGTTCGGCGTTGGCGGCCGCCAGGCCCCGGCGCATCTCGTCGAAGGAGGCCTGGAGCTGGCCGATCTCGGTCGAGGTGGCCACCGGCAGCGGCTTCGACAGATCGCCCTGCGCGATGCGCCTGGTGGCACGCAGCAGGCTCTGCACGGGTCGCACGATCTTGCGGTGGGCGAAGAGGGTGACCGCCGAGGCCACCGCCAGCGCGGCGAGGATCCCCATCTGCACCGTGCGCCACCGCAACTCGTCGAGGCTGGCGTCCACCGGCTGCAGCGAGATGCTCACGTCGATGACGCCGAGCACGGTGCGATCGGGCGGATGCGCGTGACAGGGCGCCGTGGAGCAGCTCGGTTCGTTGTAGATCGGCGTGACCATGCCGAGCACGCGGTGCTGGTCGAAACGGTAGATCCGGGCGCGCGACGGCACGTTGAGCCGTTCGAGCGGCTGATCGGCGGCGTGGCAGGCGTAGCACGCCTCGCCCCTCTTGTCGACGTACCGGTCCTGTTCGCGGTGATCGGTGGAGAAGGTGATGCGCCCTTCCTTGTTGAAGAGGCGGACGCGCTCGATGTTGGGCTCCCGGGCGATCTGCCGCATCGATTGATAGGCATCGTCCCGGCGGTCCTCCAGCATGGCGTGATGCACGCTGTTCTGGATGGTATCGCTGAGCAGGCCGGCGCCAGCCGAAATCCGGCTGACGAGGAATGATTCCTGGGCCCGCAGCAGCACCCAGGTGAAGGCGGTCATCGCCACCACGGTGCTGACGAGCACCGTGACGGCCATCCGCACGCCGAGCAGGTTCCACCAGCGCATAGGCGTCACTCACCCCCACCCTGGGGGAAGCACGAACAGGCCTGCAAGCCGGCTGCCAGCGGAGCCAATCGGGAATCCATGCCGATCGCAGGCCGATCCGCCCCCGGGTCCCGGCGCCTGCCTGCCGGCTGCCGGAAAGCCGGCGTGAGCGCGGACATCGCCTCCGCGGCCCGGGGACCGCCGGTTCCGACCGCGAGCTCGGGTGCCAGCCTCACCGGCTCTACCGGGCGAACCTGAAGGTTTCCAGCACGGAGCCGCCCACGAACTCCCTCAGGATCGAGTTGGTTGGCACGGCGTCAACCGGCGCCGGCTTGAACCACTGCAGGAACGACAGGAGCCGGTTGGCCTCGAGCCACTCCGGCGTGTCGGGGCGCACCTGCAGCAACAGCGGGTCGGCCATCGGGCGCAGCATGGCCAGCTCGTGCACGAGCGCCGAGTTGAAAATCGCGTCGCCGTTCTCCTGGTAGGGAAAGATGTGCCGCTTCTCGCCGGCGATGACCGACGGCCACCGGTGCAGCGTGGCCGTCGCATCGTAGCCGCGCGTGGCGGCGTCGCGCACCAGCCGGCGGATCACGCGGAGGTCGGTCGTTGCCACGCGGTTGATCCCGTCGAGGTTGAGCTGCGTGAGCGCCGAGATGTAGATGCGGTAGACCGCCTCGGGCGGCAGCGCTGGCACGAGGTCGGGGTTCAGCCCGTGGATGCCCTCCACGATCAGCACGTGGTCGGCGCCGAGCGTCACCGTCGACTGCGCCTCGCGGAGGCCGGTCCTGAAGTTGTAGCGTGGCAGCGCGACTGGCTCACCCGCCATCAGGGCGATCAGCTGCTGGTTGAACAGCGGCACGTCGAGCGCGCCCAGGCTCTCGTAGTCGTACTCGCCGTTCTCATCGCGCGGCGTCCTGTCCCGCTCGAGGAAGTAGTCGTCGAGCGCGATGGGAAACGGCTGCAGGCCCGAGGCCAGCAGCTGGATCGCCAGCCGCTTGGAGAAGGTCGTCTTGCCCGACGACGAGGGGCCGGCGATGAGCACCACGCGGATGCGGTCGCGCTGCGCGGCGATGTCGGCGGCAATCGTGGCGATGCGTGCCTCGTGCAGCGCCTCGCCGACGAGCGACACCTCCGGCAGCGTGCCGTTGTCGATGGCGTCGTTGAGCGCGCCGACGCCCCGGATGCCGAGACGGTTGAGCCAGGCGGCGTGCTCCTCGAACACCGCGAAGAGCTTCGGGTAGGGCGTGATCGGATCCAGTTCCGCGGGACGCTGCCGGTGGGGGAACTGCAGCATGAACCCCGGCGGGTAGGCGTGCAGGGCGAATCGCTTCAGCAGCCCTGTGGACGGCACGAGGTAGCCCTGCACGTAATCGGCGCGCCCGCGCAGTTCGTGGAGCACCAGCGGGTTCTTGCGCCGGTGCTTGAGCAGGCGCGCGGTGTCGTCGTCGCCGCGGGCGTCGCAGAGGCTCACCGCCTCGGCCACGCTCACCTGGCGCTTGGTGATGGGCAGGTCGGCCGCCACCATCTCGCTCATGTGCTGCGACAGGGCGTCGAGCTCGCGCTGGGTGAGCGGGGCGCGTCCCCACACGCGGCAGAAGTGGGCGCCGGCCGTCGCGGCGGCGTGCTCGACGGTGACCGTGGCGCCGGGGTGGAGCTCGGCAATCGCCGTCACGAGCAGCAGCACGAGCGATCGCCGGTAGACGCGCGAGCCGTCTTCGTCGGTGAGCAGCACGGGCGTCACGTCGGCATCGTGCAGCAGGCGGTGATCCAGCCCGCTGAGCCGGCCGTTGACGATGGCAGCCATGGCGGGCACGCGGCCACGCTGGGCTGCCGCGAGCACGTCGGCGAGGCGCGTGCCCGGAGGCGCCTCGAGGATGCGGCCGTCGGCAAGCCTGGTCTGTACGCGTTCGCGGGGTCGCCCTGGCGTGATCGGAGGAGGTGGGGCGGGAGGGAGCATGGCGGATCATTGTAGGACCGTGCCCGAGGCCGGGGGCCCCGAGGCCCCACCGCCCCGGGGCGGCCACTACTCCCGAAGCGCCTGCAGCACCGAGTCGGTGAGCGCCTCGAGCTTGTAGGACCGCGCCACGCGGTACGGCGTCACCACGTGCAGCATGCGCACCGCGGTGGGCAGCAGGTTCATCGCCGCACGATGGCTCGCACGCAACGCCTCGAGCGGCGCGGGCGGCCTCACGCGACGTCCTCCGATCAGCACCGGCGCGAGCAGCGGCACGCCGTCGGGCGGGCCCGGCTCGTCCTCGAGCCCGATCACGTCGCCGTAGGCCACGCCGCTGCGCAGGCGTCGCCACACCTGCTTGCGTCCCGGGTAGGAGGCCTTGCCGCCGCTCAGCTTCATGACCGGCACGGGGACGCCGCCGCGCTGCACCTCGACGAGCTTGTAGATGCCGCCGAGCGACGGCGCGTCGCGCGAGGTGCTGAGCGCCGTGCCGACACCGAACGCGTCGATCGGCGCCTGACGGCCCAGCGCCTCCGCGATGCTCCACTCGTCGAGGTCGCCGCTGGCGACGATCTGCGTCTGCCGCAGCCCGCCCGCGTCGAGGATGCCCCGCACGGCCTGGCTGAGGGCGATGAGGTCGCCGCTGTCGATTCGCACGCCGAGCGGCTTGAGCCCCATGCGGACGATCTTCCGCGCGGCTTCGATCGTGTCGTAGGTGTCGATCAGGAACACCGCGCGCTCGCCGAACACCGCGGCGAACGCCCTGAACGCCTCCTCCTCGTCCATGAACGTCGTCACCCACGAGTGGGCCATGGTGCCCGAGACGGGGATGCCGAAGCGGTGGCCGGCCTCGACGTTCGAGGTGCCGGCGCAGCCCGCGAGGTAGGCGGCGCGGGCGGCGTGGACGCCCGCCTCCGGCCCGTGTGCGCGACGGGTCCCGAACTCGAGCACGGCGCGCCCGTTGGCGGCGGAGACGATGCGGGCGGCCTTGCTCGCGATCAGCGTCTGGAAGTTGATGATCGACAGCAGCGCGGTCTCGACGAGCTGCGCCTCGACGAGCGGCGCGCTGACGCGCAGCACCGGCTCGTGCTCGAAGAAGGGCGTGCCCTCGGGCATCGCCCACACGTCGCCGGTGAAGCGCAGGCCGGCGAGCGTCTCGTCGAAGAAGCGCGGGGCGACGCCGGCGAACTGCGGCTGGCCGCGCAGCCACTCACGCTGCTCGGGGGTGAAGCGCAGCGCCTCGAGGTAGTCGAGCGCCTGGTGGAGGCCGGCGGCAACGAGGTAGTGGCGGCGGCTGGGCAGCGATCGGACGTAGAGCTCGAAGGTGGCGCGGGCGTCGGGCGCCGCCGCGTCGTAGCCCGCCATCATCGTCAACTGGTAGAGATCGGTGTCGAGAGCCCCGGCCGGCATGGAGGGATTCTATACGCGCGCGGCAGGCGGGTCCGATACCCGCGCCGCGCGGACCCGGGAGCCGGCCCGAAAGCCGAGAGCGGATCGCCGGAGTTCAATTTTCGAGATCCCCGGCGCGGTCGCCTGCATTTCCTTGGATCGATCTCGCGACTGTGAGGCGTGGCCCCTCGCACGCGTGTGCGCGGATTTCGCCGGGATGCGCGGGGCTGGCCCTCATTCGACCGGTTCGGTGCCGCGGCGCGGCGAGCCGTCCGGAGCGACGGCCGGGAAGGCCGCGGAACTCCGTTTGCATCTCATCCATATCGGCCCGACGCCAGGGGATGAGCCCGACCAGCCGGGCCGAGCCTGTTCACCACTGGAGGAGGTCATCGATGGATGCCCTGAACCATCGTTTCAGGACGGTCCTTGCGCTGGCGCTGGTCACCGGCCTTCTCGCGGCCGTGCCTGTCGCGGCCCAGGAAATCACCGGCACCATCACGGGCACCGTGCGCGACCAGTCCGGGGCCGTGCTGCCGGGCGTGACCGTCTCGGTGCGCAACACCGGCACCAACGCCACGCTGACGCTGGTGACCGACGCCACCGGCATCTACGTCGCGCCGCTGCTGCCGATCGGTACCTACGAGGTCGCGGTCGAACTCGACGGCTTCAAGCGGTTCGTGCGGACCGGCATCCAGCTCAGCGTGAACGATCGTCTGCGCATCGACGCCACGATGGAGCCGGGCGCGATTGCCGAGACGATCACGGTCGAGGCCGCCACCCCCATCATCAAGACCGAATCCTCCGACGTCAGCACCCTGATCAACAACAAGCAGGTGGAGCTGATGCCGCTCAACGGCCGCAGCGTCATCCAGCTCGTGGCGATGCAGCCCGGCGTGTCCTCCGGCATGGGCAGCACGATCCTGCCCGGGTTGACCGGCGGGACGACGGCCATCAACGTCAACGGCAACCGCGCCAGCCAGAACGCGTGGATGCTCGACGGCGCCGACAACGTGGACGTCGGCTCGAACCTCGGGCTGATCAACTTCGTGAACGTGGATGCGGTGGCCGAGGTGAAGATCCTGCGGTCGAACTACAGCGCGGAGTTCGGGCGCAGCGGCGGCGGCCAGATCAACGTCGTCACCAAGTCGGGGACCAACGCCTTCTCGGGCAGCGCGTTCTGGTTCGCGCGGCGCGACGACTGGGACGCCTCGCCGTTCTTCGGCACGCTCGATCGCGACCGGAACGGCAAGCGCGACGCCTCACCGCTCACCTACGACAACTACGGTTACACCGTCGGTGGGCCGGTGCTCAAGGACAGGCTGTTCTTCTTCTGGGGCCACGAGTTCCGCAACTGGAAGCGGGTGCTCGGCGGCGGGGTGCAGAACACGCGGGTGCCGACCGCGCGGCAGCGGGCGGGGGATTTCTCCGAGTTCCCGACGGCCATCGTCGATCCGCTGACGGGGCTGCCGTTCTCCGGCAACGTCATCCCCTCCGACCGGATCGATCCCCTCGCGCGATCCCTGCTCAGCCTGTTCCCGCAGCCCAATGCCGATCCCAACGTGCTCGGCGGCAACCGGAACTACAGCGCGTCCACGCAGACCGAGGTCGACTTCCGCGAGGAGCTGGTGCGGATCGACTATCGCCTGTCGGCGGCCCACTCCTTCTACGGGCGGTTCATCCACGACACGCTGCCCGCCAACCAGCCGTTCGGCGAGGTGTTCGGCAGCCTGCAGGCGGCGTTTCCCGGCATCGCCTCGCTCGACTCCGACCAGCCGGGCCGCGGTTTCGTCGGCGCCTGGAACTGGGTGCTGTCGCCGAGCATGCTCAACGAGGCCTCCTATCAGTACAGCCGTGGCGCGATCCTCAGCACGCTCAACGGCACCTACGAGCGCAGCGTCTCGATCCCGAAGATCTACTCCGGGTCACCGGGCGATCGCATCCTGCCCGGGATCGCCTTCGGCAGCGGCGGCTACGGCGGCTGGAACTTCTTCGGCCCCTATGACAACACCTACGGCTCGCACCGATTCAAGGACACCCTGACGTGGGTGAAAGGCAACCACAGCGTCAAGGGCGGGCTGCTGCTCTCGTGGGAGTTCAAGAACGAGAACGCGGCCAGCGGCACCAACGGCGCCTTCACCTTCCCGGGCACGTCGAGCGCCGACTTCCGGTCCACCGGCGATGCCTTCGCCGATTTCCTGCTCGGCCGCGCCAGCGTCTACAACGAGACGAACATCGACATCGCGTCGCACCTGCGCTTCGAGATGTACGAGGCGTTCGTCCAGGACGACTGGAAGGTGAGGCCGGACCTGACGCTGAACCTCGGCATGCGGTGGTCGTGGATCCGCCAGCCGTACGACACCGAGGACGTGCTCACGAACTTCGATCCCGGCAAGTTCGATCCCGCGCGTGCGTATCAGATCTCGGCTGGCAACGTCCGCGTGAAGGGAACGGGCGACCCGCTGAACGGCATCATCATCGCGGGTCAGAACTCTCCGTTCGGCCGGCGCATCGTCGACAGCCCCTGGGCGCGGTTCGGCCCGCGCGCGGGCTTCGCGTGGGACGTGGGCAGCGATGCCCGGATGGCGGTTCGCGGCGGCTACGGCCTGTACTTCGATCGCACCCTGGTCGGCATCGCGCTGCAGAACGCCTTCCTGAACCCGCCGTTCGCATTCGGCGCGCAGGTGACGGCCAGCGGCGGGGCGGGCCCGACGCTGGGCAATCCGACGGCGGGCGCGGCGCGCGACAACGAGATCCTGGTGCCGAACCTCACCGTGATGAGCACGGACTTCGAGATCCCGATGACGCACCAGTGGAGCCTCGGCGTGCAGCGGCAGCTGCCGTGGAACTTCGTGATGGACGTGGCCTATGTCGGCAGCGCGGGACGCAACCTGCTGCGCGCCTACGACATCAACCAGACGCCGGCCGGCACCACCAACCCCACCAACGCGGCGCGGCCCTACCGGGGCTGGGGCAACATCACGCTGCGGGCCACCGACGCGACCTCCCTGTACAACGCGCTGCAGGCCAGCCTGTCGCGGCGGTTCACCGACGGCCTCCAGCTCAACGTGAACTACACCCTCTCGAGGGTGACGGCCGACTCGCCGTCCGACAGGTCCGACCTCGCGCAGGACAAGAACAACCTCGACGCCGAACGCGCGGTGGCCAGCTACGACCGCACGCACATCTTCGGCGTGAACTGGGTGTGGGAACTGCCGTTCCTGCGCGATCCGGCCAACCGGCTGCTCTACAACCTGGCTGGCGGGTGGCAGCTCACCGGCTTCACCCGGTACGAGAGCGGCGTGCCGCTGACGATCACCACCGCGACCAACACGAGCAACTCCTTCGGCAACGTCACGCGCAGGCCGGACCTCGTGGGCGAACCGGAGGGGCCGAAGACGATCGGGCAGTGGTTCAACACCTCGGCCTTCGCGGTGCCGGCGGCCAATCAGTTCGGCAACGCGCCGCGCAGCGTGGTGCGTGGGCCCCACCGCCACGTCACCGACCTGGGCCTCTTCAAGAACTTCGTGTTCACCAACCGGGTGAGGGGCCAGTTCCGCCTGGAGGCGTTCAACGCCTTCAACGAGACGAACTTCACCGGCGTCGGCACGGTCTTCAGCACGCCGGCGTCCTTTGGCCGGCTGTTGAGCGCGGCCGATCCGCGCCTGGTGCAGATGGCGTTCCGCGTGACGTTCTGAAGCGGCGGAGCGCCAGCGGCCGGCATCGCCGCCGGCATGGGCGGGCCCGTGGACCTCAGGTCACCGGGCCCGTCCCTCCTCATGGATCTCCCGGCGCCCGACCCGTCCCGATTGGGCCGCGGCGCCCTCCCGGCCGCTCCACGCGCCACGCACCGCGGGCGTGCCGCGATCGCCGGCGCCCTGGTGTACCATGCCGGCCCCATGCCGCTCACTGTCTTCGTGCGCAACGTGCAGGACCTGTCCGACGATGGAGGGTTCAAGTTCAGGTTCGCCTGCGACCGGTGCGGATCCGGGGTCGAGAGCCAGTACGTCTCATCGAAGGGCAACCTGCTGAAGACCGTCGTGCAGTTCTTCCAGTTGTTCCGGTGGCCCGCGGGGTACGGCGCGCGGGAGGCGGTCGAAGGACTCGATCGTGGCCTGCGCGGCAAGGAGCGAGACGCGGCCTACGAGCGCGCGGTGCACGAGGCGCTGGTGCACTTCGAGAAGTGCGCGGCCTGCGGCCAGTGGGTGTGCCACGCGCAGTGCTGGAACGGCACGTTCGGGCTGTGTGAAGGCTGCGCGCCCAGCGCCACCGAGGCCGCCGCCAGGCGTGCGGCCGAACTGGCCCGCGACCGCGCCGTCACCGCGTCCGGGCCGCCGCCGCTGCCCGGCGGCGACGCCGCGGCGCCTGCGCCGTCGGCCTCCATCACCTGTCCGGTCTGTCAGGCGCAGACACAGGGAGGGCGCTTCTGCCAGGACTGCGGGGCATCGCTCGAATTCCGCACCTGCCGCGGGTGCGACGCGCCGGCGACGCCGGGTGCGAAGTTCTGCGCGCGCTGCGGAGAGAAGCTGTGAAGTGCCTGGTCTGCTCGGCTTCCTGGGACGAGTCGTCCGGCAGCGTGTGCGTGCAGTGCGGATACGACATGGGCCACGCCGATGCGCGCGACCTCGCCCGCCTCAATGCCGCCCGCGCCGCCTGGCGCGACCACGGCACGCGCTTCGCGCCCGACTCGCGCGTGTCGGCGTGGGACGTGGTCCGCCCGTGGGTGGCGCTGGTCCTGGGGTTCTTCCTGTTCATGCTGTGGCTTCGCGCCTGCTCCACCGGAGGCTGGCGGATCTGGTGAGCGGTTCCCGCTCGCACGGCGCGCGCGAACACCAGGCGGACGCCGGCGGTCACCTGGGATCCGGTGGCGATCCTCGGGCCGACGGCCCCACCCTTGATAAGATCGCCCCGCCGTCGGCTGAATGACCACCGAAGTCCTCATCATCCTCCTGCTGCTCGTCGCCAACGGCGTCTTCGCCATGTCGGAGATCGCCGTGGTCACCGCCCGGCGGGTGCGCCTGCAGCAGCGGGCGGAGGAGGGCGATGCGCGCGCCCGCGCGGCGCTGGCGCTCGCCACCAACCCGACCAGCTTCCTCTCCACCGTGCAGGTGGGGATCACCCTGGTGGGCATCTTCGCCGGCGCCTACGGCGGCACGACCCTCACCGAACACCTCCAGCCGCTGGTGGCCCGGTACGACCTGCTGGCGCCCTATGCCGAGGGCATCGCGCTGGGCGTCGTGGTGACGGGCATCACCTACTGCTCGCTGGTCATCGGCGAACTGGTGCCCAAGGCGATCGCGCTTCACAACCCGGAACGCGTGGCCAGCCTGGTTGCCACGCCGGTGGCGGTCGTCGCCCGTATCGCGACGCCGCTGGTGGTGCTCCTGAGCTGGTCGACGACCGTCGTACTGAAGGTGCTGCGGATTTCGCCTGGCGCCGAGCGGGCGGTCACCGAGGAGGAGATCCGCGCGCTGATCAAGCAGGCGACCGTCGCCGGCGACATCGCGCCCGAGGAACGGGAACTGGTCGAGCAGGTGTTCCGCCTCGGCGATCGGCGTCTCGGCGCCATCATGACGCCGCGTCACGACATCGAGTGGGTGGACATCCACGACGGCCTCGAGGGCATCCGGCAGCACCTGGCCGAGGTGAAGCACCCGAAGATCCTCTTCTGCGACGGAGGTCTCGACACCGTGCTGGGGTTCGCGCGCGCCGAGGATCTGCTGGCGCAGACGCTGGGCGGCGGGGCCCTCGACGTGCGCGCCGCGCTGCGGGCGCCGCTCGAGGTGCCGGCCACGCTCACCGTGCACCAGTTGCTCGATCGCTTCCGCGGCACCCATGCGCACCTCGCGCTGGTGCTCGACGAGTTCGGGGCCATCGAAGGCCTGGTCACGCCCACCGACGTGCTCGAGAGTCTGGTCGGCGAGATTCCTGACGAAGCCGAGACCGAAGGCGGTCCGGTGGTGTGGCGCGAGGACGGCAGCCTGCTGGTGGATGGCGCCCTCCGTCTCGAGGACCTCGCCGAGGACGTGGACCTCGGCCCGCTGCCCGAGGACGAGGCCGGCAGCTACCACACCCTGGCGGGCTTCGTGATGACGCGGCTCTCGCGGGTCCCCCGGGCGGGGGATCACTTCACGTGGGGCGAGTTGCGCTTCGAGGTGATGGACATGGACGGGCGGCGGGTCGACAAGGTGCTCATCGCGCGCGTGGATCGCGCGCCCGTCGCCCACCCCCAGGTGTGAACGCGCCTACCGCGAGGCCGCCAACTCCTCGTCGATCACCTTCGCGAAGGCCTCGAACGGCTGCGCGCCGGTCAGCAGCCGGCCATTGACGAAGAAGGCGGGCGTGCCGCTCAATCCGAGCTGTTGGGCCTGCGCGAGATCGCGCCGGATGCCGGCCTCGTGCGTGTTCTTCGCGAGGCATTGCTCGAAGGCCTCGACGTCGAGCGCCGCCGTCGAGGCCAGCTTGCGCAGGGCCTCCGCCGAGACGTCGGTGCCCGCCGCGCCCGAGTAGATTGCGTCGTGGAACTCCCAGAACCTGCCCTGCTGGCCGGCGCAGCGCGCCGCCTCGCTGGCCCGCCGCGCGTTGGGGTGCAGCCCGTCGAGCGGCAGATCCTTGTAGACCAGGCGTACCTTGCCCTTGTACCGGTCCAGCACCTGCAGCAGCGTGGGCTGGACGGACCGGCAGAACGGGCAGTGGAAATCGGAGAATTCGACGATGGTCACCGGGGCGGCGGCATCGCCGCGGATGGGCGCGCCGGCGACGTCGATGTGCGCGCGCCGGATCGGCGGCGCCTCGAGGGTGACCGCCACCTTCGTGCTGGCCCGCAGCGAGTCGAGGTAGGCGGCCTCGCGCGTCTCGACGCCCTGCATCTCGAGGTAACGTCTGATCTGATCGCGGATGTTGGGCGCGTTGGGCAGTCGGGCCTTGTTGGCCTCGTAGAAGCGCGTGACCTCCTCGTCGGTCACCGCGGTCACCTTGTCGAGGATTTCGGCCTTCCGCAGCGCATCGACGGCCACCTGCCGGCGCGCTGCCTCGCGCGCGAGCAGTTTCTCGCCGATCAACTGATCGAGCCGCTGGCGCCTCATCTCGTAGATCTGCTGCTCGAGCTGGCCGAGTTCGGCGCCGAGCGCGGCATCGAGTTCCGCGACCGTGATCGTCTCGCCGTCCACCGTCGCGACGACCGTGGTGCCGGCGCCGACACCCGGGGGCGCCGCCTGCGTGGTTGCCGAGACGCCGGAATCGGAGCGGGAGAGCGAGAACACGACCACACCCGCCGCGATGGCGAGCAGGGCCAGCAGGGTCGTTCGCACAGGAGTCGACATGCAGGGCTTTCGTCGGCGATGGCCACGACGGGTCCGACCGGGGCACCCGGCCGGTGGCGGCCGCAAGCCATCAGCTTACCGCGAAACCTGCCTCTGACGGCCGGCCCGACGCCCAGGACCGCGGCGAGGTGTCGCGGCGCACGGCCGTGCGCCCCAACGGGGGTCGTGTGGTCGGTCGTCCGGGAGCGCGGCGGGGCGCCCTCACGGCACCTCAGCCGGATGGAGCGGCGGTGATGTCGGGTGGGACCGCTGGTCACGGTCCTGGCATTCGCCAGAACCGCGCGGTGCCTGTCGCCGGCAACTCGCCTGGGATGTGCTGTCGCCGCGGGACCGTCCCGCTGCGCGGACGTGTCGGCGGGTGCGCTATGCTGCGCGGGTGCGACGCCTGCTGACGGACTGCCTGGCGCCAGCGCGGCGCTTCCTGCAGGCCGCCTTCGCCGGCCGCCCCCGGCTGCTTGCGGCCGCTGTCCTCGTCGTGGCGGCATCGGGGTGGGGCCTGGCCGCCGTGACCGCGTGGCTCACGTGGGATCTCACGATGGACCTGCCGGGCCGCGCCGCCCTGCGGGAACTGGGGCAGATGGCGCAGTCCACGACCATCTACGACCGCCAGCGGCGTCCCGTCTTCACCATCTTCAAGGAGCAGCGGATCGAGGTGCCGCTGTCGGCCATGTCGCCGCGGCTCATCCAGGCCGTGATTGCCATCGAAGACCAGCGGTTCCGGGATCATCGCGGCATCGACGTCATCCGGGTGGGCGGAGCCATGCTGGCGAACCTGCGCAGCGGCCGGCGCGCGCAGGGCGGCAGCACCATCACGCAGCAACTGGCCCGGCAGAGTTTCCTCACGCCCGACAAGACCGTCCGCCGCAAGCTCAAGGAGATGCTGCTGGCCTCGCAGATCGAGCACGCCTACGGCAAGGACGACATCCTCGAGCTGTACCTCAACAAGGTCTACTTCGGCGATGGCTACTACGGCGTGGAGGCGGCCTCGCGTGGCTACTTCGCCACCGCCGCCCGCGATCTCACCCTCGACCAGGCCGCGCTGCTGGCGGGGCTGATCCAGTCGCCATCGGCCTACGCTCCCACGGGCAATTCCGCCCGCGCGCTGGCGCGCCGCGCGATCGTGCTGCAGGCGATGGCGGACACGGGCGCCATCACCCGCGAAGAGCAGGAGGCGGCGCGGGAGGCGCCGCTCACGCTGGTCAACGGCCTGCAGCGCGACGAGCCGTTCGGGCTCTACTTCAAGGAGGCCGTGCGCCGCGAGGTCGTCGATCGCTTCGGTTGGGAGCGGGTGTCGGAAGGCGGCCTGCGCATCTACACCACGATCGATTCCGCGTTGCAGCAGGAGGCGGAACGGCTGCTCGAGGCGGGCCTCGTGCGGATCGAGCGGAACCCGCGGTTCCCGCACGCACCACGAGCGGCGGCCGGCGTCGAAGCCGGCACGACCGCCTACCTGCAGGGTGCCGTCGTCGTGCTCGACGCCGCCACCAGCGAGGTGCGTGCGCTGATCGGGGGACGCGACTTCGGGCAGAGCCGGTTCAACCGTGCGCTGCAGGCGCGGCGCCAGCCGGGATCCGCGTTCAAACCGGTGCTGTACGCCGCCGCCATCGAGGACGGCTGGTGGCCCTCCCGCCTGATCACCAACCTGAACGACCCGACGGTGACGCCCGACGGCGCGTGGATGCCCGAGGACGATCATTCCGGCGCCAGCGCGATGAGCCTGCGGTCCGCCCTGCGCACGTCGAGCAACCGCGCCGCCGCACGGCTCATCCGCGAGGTGGGCCTGGCGAAGACGCTGGCCATGGTGGATCGCCTCGGCCTGGGCCCGCTGCCCGAGGTGCCGTCGCTCGCGCTCGGATCGGGTGAAGTGACCCTGGGAGCGCTCACGGCCGCCTTCGGCGCCTTCGCGAACCGGGGCCTGGTCCGCCGGCCCATGCTGATCACGCGCGTCGAGGACCGCGACGGCCGGCCGCTCTACGACGACCAGGGCGAACCGCGCCGCGCGATGAGCGAGCAGACCGCGTTTCTCGTGGCGTCCATGCTGCAGGACGTGATCAACGGCGGCACCGGGTATCGGGCACGCAGCCTCGGGTTCACCCTTCCAGCCGCCGGCAAGACCGGGACGACCAACGACTATGTGGACGCGTGGTTCGTGGGCTTCACGCCGAAGGTGGTGACCGGCGTGTGGGTGGGGTTCGACCTGCCGCAGCCGATCATGCCCGACGGCTATGCCGGTGAGGTTGCCGTCCCGGTGTGGACCGACATCATGAAGGCCGCCACCGCCGGCCAGCGCCCCGAGTGGGTGGAACGGCCGGACGGCATCGTGGCGGTGACCCTGTGTCGGATGTCGGGACGGCTCGCCGTTGACGGGTGCGCCGCGGTCGAGGTGACCAACGATCTCGGCGAGGTGGAGGTGAAGTCGATGGCCTACACGGAGTACTTCCGCCGCGGTACGGCCCCGGTGGACTTCTGTCCGCTGCACGGCGCCGCGGCGCCGCCTCCGGTCGAGGGCGCGCCGCCGCCAGGCGCCCGTGCGGATCCGCCGCACCCCCCGCTGTCGGGCGTCCCGGCCCCGGCAGGCGTCCGGCCCTCGCGCGATGGCGCGTGGTAGCATCGGATCGTCATCTGGCGCCCACGGCGGTCGCTCTCCCGATGCCGTTTTCCTCGATTGCTGGCCATCGCGAATCGCTCCGGCTGCTGTCGCTGGCCGTCAGCCGGCGGTCTCTGCCGCCCAGCCTGCTGTTTGCCGGGCCCGAGGGCGTGGGCAAGCGTACGGTCGCGGTCGCGCTGGCGCAGGCGCTCAACTGCGAACGTCCGGTGAGCGGGGCGGCGGCCGGACATCTCGCGGTCGACGCGTGCGGGGCCTGCCCGGCGTGCGCGCGCATCGCCCGGGCCGAAGCCAGGCTGCGCGCGGGCGCGGAGCCGGCGATCGACTGCTACCTGGTCCTGCGGCCCGACGAGAAGCGCTCGATCAAGGTGGAGCCCACGCGCAGCTTCATCGAGCGCACGGCGTACCGTCCGATGGATGGAACGCGCCGCCTCGCACTGGTCGACGATGCCGGGCAGTTGGAGGTGTCGTCGCAGAACGCGCTCCTGAAGGTGCTGGAGGAACCGCCGCCGGCCACCTGCTTCGTGCTGGTCACGTCGCGGCCCGATGCGCTGCTGCCGACCATCCGATCGCGCTGCCCGCGCATCCGTTTCGGCACGCTGTCGACGGCGGAGGTGGTGGCGCTGCTCGTGGCGGGGCATGGCATGGACGACGCGTCGGCACGGGCGGCGGCGGCGCTCGGGGAGGGGAGCCCGGGCCTGGCGCTGTCGATGGCGGGCGGGCGCACGCGCGACTCGCGCGCCGTGGCGCTTTCGGCGCTTCGTGCGGCGTCGGGGGCGCGCGGGCCGGCCAGCCGCCTCGAGGCCGCCCGGATCCTGGCGGGCAAAGGCGAGGGTGACAACAGCCGAAAGAAAGGGGGAGACGGGGTGTCGCGCGCCGTGCTCTCCGATCGCCTGGAGGCGCTGGGCGCCCTGCTGCGCGACGTGCAGGTGTTGTCGTCGCGTGCCGACGGCCGCCGGCTGGCTTCCGCCGATCTCGCCACCGAACTGGGCGAGGTGGCGGGGTCGTTCGCCGGCAGCCGCGCGGGGCACGCGTTTACCGCGGTGGATCGGGCGCTGGCGGCGCTCGAGCGCAATGCCAGTCCGAAGGTCGTCGCCGACTGGCTGGCCTTGCAGCTCTGACGCGGCCGGGGGCCGCCCCGCGCATAGATTGCCGGGACGATGGCCGAAGAGACTCGTCCGTACGTCAGCGTGAAGTTCACGCGCGCCGGGCGTGTGCATAGCGTGTTGCTGCCCGAGGACGCGCCCGATCCGCCCATTGCGGCTGGCGAGACGGTCGTGGTCCGCACGCCGGCCGGCAGCGCGGCCGGCACGGTGGTTCCCACGGCGCCGGCCGTGGCCGGGCGGCGGCGGCCGGGGCCCGAGGCTCCCGTGGTCGTGCGCCGCGTATCGCGCGCCGATGCCGCCCAGCGCCTGCGCCACGAGGAGACCGAGCGCAGCGCGCACCAGTTCTGTCTCCTCAAGATCCGCGAGCGCGGCCTCGCCATGAAGCTGACGCGTGTCGAGCAGCAGGCCGACGGCGCCAAGCTGGTGTTCCACTTCACGGCCGACGGACGCATCGATTTCCGCGAGCTGGTCCGTGACCTCGCAGCCGAGTTCCGCACCCGGATCGAGATGCGGCAGATTGGCGTGCGCGACGAGGCGCGCATGCTCGGCGGCTATGGCTCGTGCGGCCGCCCCCTGTGCTGCACCACGTTTCTCCAGTCCTTCGAGCCCGTGTCGATCAAGATGGCCAAGCAGCTCAACCTGAGCCTCAATCCCTCGAAGCTCTCGGGGCTGTGCGGCCGCCTGAAGTGTTGCCTCCGGTACGAGTTGGCCGACGGCAAGGGCACCGCGCAGCGCCGCTGCGCGGCCGGACGCGGCAGCGGCGACGACGAGGGCTGTGCCGGCGGCGGCGCGTGCAGGACGGGCTGCGGGGGATGCGCGCCGTGAGGCCTCTGCCGCCCCCGAACCTGATCGTCCGGCCCGATCCGGCGTAGGATCCGCGTGTCTTCCATGGCGCTCCCCCGCATCGCTCTCACCGTCGGCGATCCCGCCGGCATCGGTCCCGAAATCGTCCAGCGCGCGATGATCGATTCGCGCCTGCTCGAGGTGTGCGAGCCGGTGCGCTTCGGCCCCTCGCTGGAGGAGGCGCGCGCGCGCTATCCGCTCGGCGTGGTAGACGCCGGCGCCGCCCGCGCGGCCTACGACGCCATCGTCGGCGCCGTGGAGGCGGCCCGCACCGGCCGGGTGGAGGCGATGGCCACCGCGCCCATCAACAAGGAGGCGTTCGCCGTCGCGAGCCTGCGCTGGGCGGGCCACACCGAACTGCTCGCGGAACTGTGCGGCGTGCGCAAGGTGGCGATGATGTTCCACTCCGATCAACTGCGGGTGGTGCTGGCCACGGTGCACGTGCCGCTGGCGGAGGTGACGCGCGTGTTCACCAGGAGCCGCCTGCGCGACGTGCTGGATCTCACGCACGAATGGCTGCCGCGGCTCGGGGTGCAGCGGCCGCGCATCGGCGTGGCGGGCGTGAATCCGCACGCGGGCGAACACGGCCTGCTCGGCCACGAGGACGACGAGGTCGTCGTGCCGGTCGTCGAGGCCTGTCGCGCGGACGGCATGGCCGTGTGGGGCCCGTTGCCGGCCGATACGCTGTTCGTGCGCGCGCTGCGGGGAGAGTTCGACGTGGTGGTGGCCGCCTACCACGACCAGGGTCTCGTTCCGGTGAAGCTGCTCGCCTTCGGCGACTCGGTGAACGTGACGCTGGGGCTTCCCATCATCCGCACCTCGGTGGATCACGGGACGGCCTTCGACATCGCCGGCAAGGGGCTTGCCGACCACTCCAGCCTGGTCGCGGCGGCGCGCCTGGCGGCACGGCTGGCGCGACCGCAGCCCGTGGGCGCGTGAGAGGGCGCCAGGCACGCGATGATCGGGAAGACCGAGCGCGAGAAGGCCCGGAAGCTGATCGCGGAGAACCGCAAGGCCCTCTTCGACTACCACATCCTCGACACCTACGAGGCCGGAATCGCCCTGCTGGGCACCGAGGTGAAGGCGATCCGCGAGGGGCGCGTGAACCTGCGCGACAGCTACGGGAAGATCGACGATGGCGAGGTGTGGCTGCACAACGTCAACATCAGCCCCTACTCACACCGCGGCTACGCCGACCACGAGCCGCTGCGCCGGCGCAAGCTCCTGTTGCGCCGCGACGAGATTCGCAAGCTCGTGGGCAGGACGGCGGAACGTGGTTTCACGTTGGTGCCGCTGCGGCTCTACTTCAAGGACGGCCGCGTGAAGGTGGCGCTGGGTCTCGCGCGGGGCAAGCATGCGCCCGACAAGCGCGAGACGATCCGCCGCCGCGAGACCGAGCGCGAGGCGCGCGCCGCCATCAAGTCGCGCGGGCGTGCCTGACCCTCGATCCGGTGATCACGGCCGTCCGGCTGGCGCCGGATTCGCGCGCGTCGTCTCGATCAGCAGTTGTTCGTATCGCGGCAGGATCCGTTCCCAGGTGAACGCCTCGGCGTGGCGCACCCGCGCGGCGCGCCGCATGCGCGCGAGCGTGAGGTCGCCGCCAAGCAGCGTGCCGAGCGCGTCTGCGCACTGCCGTTCGTCTGAGAAGTAGCGTGCGGCCTCGCCCGCCACCCACCGGTTGAACGGGTTGTCGTGGGCGAGCGTCGGCGATCCGGCTCCGAGCGCCTCCACCAGCGACGGGTTGGTGCCGCCCACGGTGTGGCCGTGGAGGTAGAGTCGCGCGTGGAGGCGCAGGGCCGCCACCGTTGACGGATCGTAGACGGCGCCGGGAAACCGCACCAGCGGGCCGGCCGCCTCGCGGACGCGGCGCTGGTAGGCGTTGTGCCCGTCGTCGTACTCGCCGAGCACCAGCAGCGGCATCCCGCGGGGCGCCGCCGACCAGGCGCGCACCATCTCGAGGATCGAGTTCTCGGGTTCGGATCGCGCGACGATCAGCCCGAACGCGCCGGGGCGCACGCCGAATGGTTCGAGGAGCGCGGGATCGGCATCCTCGACGCAATCGGCGCCGTAGGGAATCGTCGCGATCGACGCGCGCGGATGACGCGTGCGCCACAGCCGGGCGATCTCGGGGTGGTCGGCCACCAGCGCCGTCGCCAGCCAGCCAGCCAGCCAGGCGTTGACGTAGAACCACGCCCGCACGGGGCGGGGCCACTTCCGTCGCTGCCACTCGAGGCCGTCCACGTTCACCACGTGCGGCCGGCGGGCCCGCCTGTGCAGGACGAAGAACGCGGCGGTGTTGCAGCCGAGCGTCAGCAGCGGTCCGCCCGCGGCGATCGCCTGGCGTGCCGATCGCCAGTCGAACGCAATCGAGCCGCGCGCCCCGGGATGTGCCACCGGGACGTGCGCGAGCCGCACGCCACGCCACATCTCCTCGCGAGCGGGGCCGCCGCGCTCCTCCTGGCAGTAGACGGTGACGTCCCAGCCGCGTTCGGCCAGCCACGGCGCCAGGCGCTCGGCGAACGCCTCGAAGCCGCCATGGCGGTTGGGGAGGCCGCGCGTGCCGAGCACGTGCAGGCGGGGGGCTGGCGAGGACATCGCGGACGGATCGTATCGCGATGCGCGGCCGGGCGCCGGCCCGGCGACGTCCGGACCCTCGACGGCGGGCGGCGGGTCCTCAGATCCGTGCCCGCGGCGTCACTTCGCGCCCTTCCCGAGAATGACGGCGGGAATCGTCCGCAGGGCGATCTTGACGTCGAGCCACAGCGACCAGTTGTCGATGTACTCGAGGTCGAGCCGCATCCATTCGTCGAAGCTGAGGTCGTTGCGGCCGCTCACCTGCCACAGGCACGTCAGCCCGGGCGGCATCGACAGCCGGCGCCGCTGCCAGGGCTCGTATTGCCTCACCTCCTCGATCACCGCCGGCCGCGGGCCGACGAAGCTCATGTCGCCGAGCAGGATGTTCCACAACTGCGGCAGCTCGTCGAGGCTCGTGCGCCGCAGCCAGCGGCCCAGCGGCGTCACGCGCGGGTCGTTGGTCATCTTGAAGGCCGGGCCGTCCATCTCGTTGAACGGGGCGAGCTGCTCCTTCAGCGACTCCGCTCCCACGTACATCGACCTGAACTTGAGGAAGGTGAACGGGCGGCCGTGCAGGCCGCAGCGCATCTGCTCGAAGAGCACCGGTCCGGGTGAGGTGAGTTTCACCAGCAGCGCGATGGCGGCGAACACCGGGCTGAGCAGCAGCATGAAGAGGATGGCCAGTGTGACGTCGGCGCAGCGGCGCAGGAACAGCAGCACCTCGTCGCGGGGCGCGGTGCTGAAGGTGAGCAGCGGCAGGCCGGAGAACTCGTCGAGCGACAGGTTCGAGGATCCGCGCGGCAGGAAGTCGACCACCAGCCGCGTGACGATGCCCAGTTCCTCGAGTTGCCGGAACACCGGATCGAGCTGTTTCAGGTCGTCGATGTGGCCGAGCGCGGGCGAGAACAGCACCTCGTCGACCACCTCGCCGCGCAGCACGAGCGCGGAGATGTCGCCGCAGGCGCCCAGCACGCGGTGATTCGAGCCCGGCGCGTCGAGCCACGAGCCGTCGGTGGCCAGCCCGATCACGTCCAGGCCCCAGTCGCGGTGGGCGTCGACCGTCGCGGCGGCGTGCAGCGCCTCCTCGCGTCCGCCGGCGACGATCACGCGTCGCCGCATGCTGCCCTCGATCACCAGCGCGCGCACGGCACCGCGTCCGGCCTCGACGAAGATGGCGTTGAGCAGCAGGAACAGGACGATCATCGGCCGGCTGACGAAGTCGAGCCGGGCGGAGAAGAGGATCGTGAACAGCAGCAGCGCGGCCACTGCGAGCGCGCGGAGCAGCCGGGCGACCTCGGTGCCCAGCGCCTGCGAGGCCCGCCGGCCGTAGAGGCCCGCCACGTGGAAGGTGAGGAACCAGATCGGGACGATGAAGCCGAGCAGCGGGAGGTAGTCGCGCAGCGGGTAGACGGGCCCCAGCGCGGCGTGGGTGTCGCTGACCGCGGCGCGCGCGGCATGCGCCACGACGAACGCCGCACAGGTCGACAGGGCGTCCGCGAGAACGTATGAAGCTGTGACGAGTCGTGCCCGCTCGGAGATCACTGGCGCCTGGGCGTCGGGGAAGCCTCGGTTGTTATACCACGCATGGGGGCGGTTGACGGCGCCGGCCGGTATGGTTGACATATCCGGATCCTCCAGAAAATGGGGTCGGGTCTATTTTTGAACCGCCGCGCGAGGTCAGAAATGGGGTCGTCAGAAATGGGGTCGGGTCGAATTTCTGAACCACCGCGCGATGTCGCCGGCGTTCGCGCGCCGACGCGCCATGATGGCCCGCCGCTTGCGCAGCATCCGCGGCAGCAGGCGCACCACGTCGGCCAGGCCGCCCAGCGAGGTTCGCTCCCGCAGCAGGACGTAGGCCACGACCATCGCGTCGCGCGTCAGCGCCGGCGCCGCGAACGCCAGCGCGTGGGCCGCCGTCTGGTTCTTCAGCCGCAGCAGGAACCGGTTCCTGACCGACCAGCGGTTGATCCCGGCGGGCAGCAGCCCACGGCGCTCCGGCGTGACGCGGCGGCCGTGAATCGCCACCGCCCCGGGCACGTAGCGGCATCGCCAGCCGAGCAGCTGCGCCCGCCATGCGAGGTCGGCGTCCTCGCGATAGGCGAAGAAGTCCTCGTCGAACCATTCACCCTCCACGCGCGCATCGTCGAGCATGGCGCGCGCGTACAGCGCGGCGGCGCCCGAGGCGCCAAACACGTCCTCCTCGCGGTCGTACTGCCCGCGATCCGGCTCGTCCGCCCCGCGGTCGAGGTGCCGCACCGACGGGAGCATCACCATGCCGGTGGAGTCGAGCACACCGGCCGGCTCACGGCGCAGCAGCTTGCCGGTGGCTGATCCGATGCGATCGCCAGCCGCGCAGGCCGTCACCAGGCGCTCGACGTAGTCGGCGGCGAGCGTCACGTCGGGGTTCAGCGCCAGGTAGAAGTCGCCGCGGCTGCGCGCGATCAGCAGGTTGTGCGCCGCCGCGAACCCGGTGTTCCGATCCAGCCAGACCCGTTCGTGCGCCGCCGTCTCCCGTTCGAGCGCCGCGCGCGTGCCGTCGCGCGAATCGTTGTCGGCCACGAGCAGTTCCACGTCAGGATGCGTCTGCGCGCGCACCGACGCGAGACACGCGGCGATTTCGCGCTCGGAGTGCCACGTGACGACGCCGACGGACACCAGGGACATGGAGGGTTCAATCTGGCTGCGGGCTCCAGCTCCGAGGCTGGGCGCTCACGCCCCAGGCGCCGGGCCCCAAGCCCCAAGCCCCAAGCCCCAAGCCCCAAGCCCCAAGCCCCAAGCCCCAAGCCTTCCTCTA
>JBDIBB010000059.1:0-24858 GCA_039812685.1 Vicinamibacteraceae bacterium | reverse complement strand
CACTGGTTCCTCACCCAGAAGGGCGAGGCGCGCAGGTCGATGCCCTGCGCACAGCGGTACTTCGCTGGCAGGGACGCCTTCGAGCGGCACCGGAAGGCCTTGTCGCAGGCCGGCCCCGAGATCCTCGCCATCGCCCGCCGGCTCGACGCGCAGGTGAACGCGGTGCTCGCGCGCGGGATCCTGCAACTGGCGCGGATCGCGGAGTCGGCCTACTGCCGCGCGATGGACGCCGAGGACCTGCTCGACTTCACCGGCACGCTGGACCGCGCCGTCACGCTGCTGCGGCAGATGGACGAGTTCTCACGCAGCCGCTTCCGGCTCGAGTCGCGCTATCACCACGTGCTGGTCGACGAGTTCCAGGACACCAACCGGCTGCAATGGGCGCTGGTGTCGCTGCTCGTGGAAGCGTGGGGCGCCGGCGAGGGCGTGGCCGGCGGCCCGCTGCCACCCACCGTGTTCGTCGTCGGCGACCGGAAGCAGTCGATCTACCGGTTTCGTGACGCGGAGGTGGCGCTGCTCGACGAAGCCGCGCGCCACATCGCCGCGCTGCGCCCCGGCGATCGTCCCCGCCGCGCGATTTCCGCCAGCTTCCGGTCGGCGCCGGCGCTGCTGGCGTTCGTCAACGACCTGTTCGCCGAGGTCAGGAAGGCGCCCGACCGGCGCGACGCATTCCGCTACGACGACACGGACCGGTTTCCGATGATCGCGGCGCCGATCGAGAGCGACGGACCCGCGCTGGGCATCGCCAGCGCGGTGGGCGCCGGCGAGCTGGCCGGTGTGGTGGCCTCCGAGATCGTCCGGGCGATCGCCTCGCGCGAGACGGTGCGCGATCGCGCGACCGGCGTGCGCCGCCCCGTCGGTCCGGGCGACATCGCCATCCTCTTCCGCGCCCGCGACAGCCACCGCGACTACGAGCGCGCGCTCGACGCGCGCGGCGTCCCCACGTACGTCTACAAGGGCCTCGGCTTCTTCGAGGCGGAAGAGACCCAGGACCTGTCGGCGCTGGTGCGTTTCCTCGCCCGGCCGGCGTCGCCGTTGAGGGAGGCCGCGCTGCTGCGCTCGCGGATCTTCCGCGTGAGCGATGCGGCGCTCGTCGAGCTGGCGCCAGACCTGGGCCGCGTGGCGCGCGCCCGCGCGGAGCCGGCCGCCGTGGCGCGACTGGGTGAGGACGACCGCCGGGTCGTGGCGATGACGCGCGCCGCGATGGGCACGTGGCTCCCGATGGTGGAACACCTGCCGCCGGCCGACCTGGTCGATCGCATCCTTCGCGAGACCGCCTACGCTTTCGAACTGCGCGGTCCGCGTCTCGACCAGGCGCGGGAGAACGTGAAGAAGTTCCGCGCGCTCGTCCGCCGGCTCCAGAACCGCGGATACGCCACCATGGCGCGCATCGCGGCGCACCTCGACCGTCTCTCGCTCGGCGACGAATCCAACGCGGCGATCGACGCCATGAACGCCGTCCACCTCATGACCGTGCACGCGAGCAAGGGCCTCGAGTTCCCCGTCGTCTTCGTCGTGGATCTCGCCAGGGGCGTCGGCGCCCGCGGCGGCGCCGTGCGCGTGGTGGCCGAGGACCACCGCGGCGAGCCGGCGGTCTCCATCGGCACGATGCGCTTCGAGGCCGACGAAGAAGAGGACCGGCGCGATCGGGAGGAGACCAAGCGCCTGCTGTACGTCGCGCTCACGCGGGCGCGCGATCGGCTGTACCTGGCCGGCGCGCTGCGGGCGGGGGGCGAATTCCGGCCCTCGAAGGGGAGCCTCGGCGAGGTGCTGCCCGCCTCGCTCGGGGCCGTCCTGGAAGAGGCCGCTCGCGCGGCCGGACCGCGGGTCACCTGGACCGCTGCCAGCGGGGAGGCGCACGCGTTCCGCCGCTGCGCCCTCGATCCGCGTGCCCTGCCCACCGGCGATCCGGCCGAGGATGCCGTGCGCCTCGATCTGCTCGGGCCACTGGCCGCCGACCCCGAACTGCCGGTGCGCGCGGTGCGGACGCTCGTGGATCCTGGTCCCGCCCCGCCGCGGCGCCGGCACGTCGCGGCGGATCCGCTCGATGTGACCGCGGGCCGCCTGGTGCACCGGCTGTTCCAGCGGGTGGGCGTCTCGGAGGCCGCCGCGATCGACGATGCGACGCTGGCGGAGCGGGCGATGGCGTTGCTGCGACCGGAGGAGCACGAGGCGCTGGTGGCGCCCGGCGAGGCGGTGGCATCGGCCTGCCGTACCTGGCGGCAGCTCGTGCGACGCGGCGCCGCCGTCGGGCTCTTCGACGGCGAGGTGCTGCACGAGGTGCCGTTCACGTTGTTCGAACCGGCAGGCGGCGGCGCGACGGGACCGGGCGTGGCGATACGTGGCGTGATCGACTGCCTGGTGCGCGCGCCAGACGGACGCGTGCGCGTGATCGAGGTGAAGACGGGACGGCGCGCCGGGTGGCACGAGCGGCAACTCGCGCTCTACGTGCGCGCGGCCGAGGCGCTGTTTCCCGGTGCGGCGATCTCGGGAGTGATCCTCGCGCCCGACGCGGGGTCGGACGCTGGCGCGGGCATGCAGAGCCCGTCATGAGCGGCGCCGCGACGGTGGTCCGGCAGCGGATCCGCGCGCGCGTGCCGCGTGCGGCTCACGCCTCCGGATGCGCCGCCAGCCAGGCGCGCAGCCGCGCCCCGGCCTCCTCGGCCGTCTTGCCCACCATGACCAGCGACGGCCGCGCGCGCTCCTGCTCGGCGCGCACCGAGGCCGTGAAGTAGAGACCCCGCACCTCGACGACGATTGTTTGCGTGCTCATGTCGATCCGCCTGGCGCTGCCGTGCGCCGCTTTTCCGCGCCGGCCGGAACGCCGCTCGCGCCATGCCGGCACGAGCCGGGCCGGTCACTCTCGTTCTTCGTCACCGCGCAGGCCCACCTCTTCGAAGTAGTCGCATTCGCGGCACACCCACTCGTCCACCTGGTGCTCTCTGACCTCGTTGGTGCCGGGAATCCGGATGCTCACCACACGCGCCTGCCGGCGCATGCTCTCGCCGCACATGGGGCACTCGCGGGTCTGCGGGTCCGGCTGTGTCACGCGGGATCTCTACCGCCGGGCGCCATCGCCTGTCAACGCGCCCTGCCGGCCTGCCGCCCGTTTCCTCGCGCGTCCAGGCCTTCCTTGACAACGCGCCGCAGCGCTTCCTATCGTGGACGAACCATGTCCTTCGATGCGGCCTCGCCCCGCGCGGTTCGCGATCCCGCGGCGACGGCCTCGGCCGACGCGTGGCTTGCCGACGAGGTGGCCGTCGACTTCAGGTCGGTCCGCCCCCTCGTCGACCGGCTGCGGGCGGCGCTGCTTGGCGACGACGATCCCGTGGAGGGTTCGCTGCCGGCCGACGTGCGGCTCACCGCCGGGCAGGCCCGTCGCGGCGGACGAATCCCGGTGGATGTGCCGTTGCGCGAGATGTGCGGGCGGTGCGGCGGCCGTGGCGAGGTGTGGGGCGACCCGTGCTCCGGCTGCGCAGGCCGCGGTGACGACGTGCGGCGGCGGAGGGTGGACGTCGTCCTGCCGCGCGACGTACGGGACGGCGCGCGCCTGGTCCTTCTCGTCGATTCGCCTCCGGGGCCGGCGACGCGGCTCTGCCTGCGCGTGCGCGTCGGGTGAGGGGCACGGAGGACGTGGCGCGTGGCGAGGGGGAGCACGCGTCCGCGCCTGCAGCCATGAAGCGCCACATCGACCTGCTCGGCCTGCTCCACATGGTCGGCGGTGCCCTGTCGCTGGTGGCCGCGGCCTCGCTGCTCGTGCTGGGGCTGGGCGCGTTCAGCATCGGCGCGAATGCGGCCGACGACGAGGCCGCGTTCGCCGCGAGGCTGACGGGCGCGGCGCTGATCGCCGTGGCGGCGCTGCTCTCGGCCTGGGGCGGCGCCAACGTGCTGGCTGGCCGCGCGCTGCGGCGCGGGTCGCCGGGGGCACGCCTGACGTGCTTCGGGCTGGCGGTGCTCAACCTGTTCCTGCTGCCCTTCGGGACCGCCCTGAGCATCTACACGCTGTGGGTGCTGTTGCAGCCCGACTCACGACGTTTCTTCCTGAAGCCGCGCGGCGCGTCGTGACACGACGTCGCCGGCGGCGTATGATGGCTGCTGCCTGGCGCGCGGACTGGTTCGGCCCGCCGCGTCGCGGACCTTTCCAAGGAGCGACCTGTCGCCATGAGCACGCCCCCAACCATTCCCGGCACTCCCAACCAACGCTCCAGCACCGGCCTCGAGGCCAACGTCGCGGGCGCCGTCGCCTACCTGTTCGGGTTCCTGAGCGGCATCGCGTTCCTGGTCCTCGAGAAGGACAGCACGTTCGTGAAGTTCCACGCGATGCAGTCGACCATCGTCTCGGTCGGATGGATCGTGGGGCAGGTCATCCTCACCGCGATCCCGCTGATCGGATGGGTGCTCCTGCTGCCCTGGTGGATCTTCGGCATCGTCCTGTGGGTGTGGCTGATGCTCAAGGCGTTCCAGGGCGAGCGCTACAAGCTGCCGTGGGTGGGCGATCTCGCCGAGCAGCAGGTCAGCAAGTAGCATCAGGGCCCGCCGGCCGTTGCGGCGGCGGCGGCCGTGACGATCCCGCCGCGGCGATGCCGGCCCTTGCGCGCGGCGTTCGTCGGGGGGATGCCTCAGCGCGATGCCGGCCTCTGGGGTAAGCTACTGGCTTCGGGCCGCATCAGGCGATTGCCCTGCCGGCGCAGTGTCGCGCCGGCCCCGGGCGCGCGCGCCCTACGAATGCCATGGCTACCGTCACAGAAGCTGCCGTTCTCGACGCCCTGCGCGTCGTCAAGGATCCAGACCTCCACAAAGACATCGTCACGCTGAAATTCGTCAGGGACCTGCAGATCGAGGGGGGACGCGTCGCCTTCAAGATCCAGCTCACGACGCCCGCGTGTCCCGTGAAGGACATGCTGAAGTCACAGGCCGAGGCGGCCGTGCGCGCCATCGACGGCGTGACGGACGTCTCGGTGGAGATGACGGCGCAGGTCAGGTCGGTGGCGCCCGCCGAACAGGGCCGTTCGCCGCTGCCGGGCGTGAAGAACATCATCGCGGTGGGCGCCGGCAAGGGCGGTGTCGGCAAGACGACCGTGTCGGTGAACCTGGCGATCGCGCTCGCGAGGCACGGCGGCCGGGTGGGCATCATCGACGGCGACATCTACGGGCCGAACGTGCCGATCATGCTCGGCCTGCAGACCCAGCTCGTCACCGATGGCGAGAAGATCGTTCCCGCCGAGAAGTACGGCGTGCAGATCGTGTCGATGGGGTTCCTCACCAGCGACGACGCGCCGGTGATCTGGCGGGGGCCGATGCTGCACGGCGTGATCCAGCAGTTCTTCCGCGACGTGCGGTGGAACGATCTCGACTACCTGGTCATCGACATGCCGCCGGGGACCGGCGACGTGGCGCTGAGCCTGAGCCAGACGGTCCCGGTGTCGGGCGCGGTCGTGGTGACCACGCCGCAGACCGTGTCGGTGGCCGACACGCGCCGTGCGGTCCGCATGTACCAGAAGCTCAACATCCCGACGCTCGGGCTCGTCGAGAACATGAGCCACTTCGTGTGCCCCGACTGCGGCCACGAGGCCGACATCTTCGGCAAGGGCGGCGGCGAACGGCTGGCCGAACAGCTGGAGGTGCCGTTTCTCGGCCGCATCCCGCTCTACGAGCCCATTCGCGTGGGTGGCGACCTGGGAACGCCCATCGTCGTGGCCGAACCGGAGTCGGCGCCGGCCCGGGCGTTCGTGCACGCGGCCGAGCGGGCCGCGGCGCAGCTCTCGATTGCCAGCTTCAAGCCGCGGGCGATTCCGCTCGCACCCGTGCAGTAACCCGGCGAGCCGCCGGTTTCCAGCGGGCCCGCCGGCGCGGGCCCGCTGTTTCGATCCGAGGAGTTCCGTCCCATGTTCCGGACCACGTTCGCCATCGCCTTGACCGTCCTGTCGCTCGCCGCGCCGGCCGTGGCCGGCTCCGGGCTGGATGCCGTCGTGCAGCCTTACCTTCAGATCCAGGAGACGCTGGCCGCCGACAAGACCGCCGGCCTGCGCGACCAGGCCGCGGCGCTCTCGAGTGCGGCGGCCAGGCTGGGGAAGCCCGGAGAGGGCCTGGTGACGGCCGCGCGCCAGTTGCAGGCCGCTGGCAGTCTGACGGCCGCGCGCGACGCGTTCTTCGCGCTGTCGAACGCGCTGTTCAACTACGCCGACGCCACCGGCACCTCGCTCGGACCAGAGGTGCGGCGCGCCTACTGCCCCATGGAGAAGAAGTCGTGGGCGCAGAAGGACGGGCAGATCGCCAACCCCTACGCGGGTTCGCGCATGCTCCGCTGCGGCGAGTTCACCGACGGCAGGAAGTCGTAGCGCGAGGAGGTGACGGCATGGCGGTGGACTTCGCCAAGCGCACGCTCGAGAACGGCCTCGACGTGATCGTGCACGAGGACCACGCCCTGCCGATCGTCGCCGTGAACATCTGGTACCACGTGGGGTCGAAGGACGAGCGGCCCGGCCGCACGGGCTTCGCGCACCTGTTCGAGCACCTGATGTTCGAGGGATCGGCCCACCACGACCGGGGCTACTTCCCGCCGCTGCAGGAGGCCGGCGCGTCGATCAACGGCTCGACCAACGCCGATCGGACCAACTACTGGGAAGTGGTGCCCACGCAGGCCCTCGACCTGGCGCTCTGGATGGAGTCGGACCGCATGGGCTGGCTGCTGCCGGCCCTCACGCAGGAGAAGTTCGACAACCAGCGCGAGGTGGTCCTCAACGAGCGCCGGCAGAACTACGAGAACCGGCCCTACGGCTTCGCGCAGGTGGCGCTGGCCCGCGCGCTGTACCCGGAGGGCCATCCCTACCGGTGGCCCACCATCGGCGAGGTGGACGACCTGCGGGCGGCCACGGTGGCCGAGGCCCACGAGTTCTTCAGGCGCTACTACCATCCCGGCAACGCATCGCTCGCGCTGGCCGGCGACGTCACGGCCGACGAGGGCTTCGCGCTGGCCGAGCGCTACTTCGGCGGCATCCCGCGCGGGCCGCACGTGCAGCGGCCCGCGATCGCGCCGGTGCCGGCCGCCGCGCCGGCGCGCTGGGTCCTCGAGGATCGGATCGAGTACCCGCGGGTGCACCTGGCGTGGCACTCGCCACGGCTGTTCGCCGAGGGCGACGCCGAATTCGACCTGCTCGGAGACATCCTGGCCAACGGCAAGACCTCGCGCCTCTACCGCACGCTCGTGCACGAGCGCCGGATCGCGCTCGACGTGGTGGCGTCGCAGAGTTCGCGCGAGGCCGGCGGCGTCTTCCAGGTGGTGTCGACGGCGGCCGGCCCCGAGAGCCTCACCGCGATTCACGATGCGATGTGCGACGAGATCTCGCGCCTGTCGGACGACGGGCCCGGAGAGGACGAACTCGCCCGCGTGATGGTGCAGGCCGAAGCCAACTTCGTCTACCGGATCCAGACCATCGGGGGGTTCAGTGGCAAGTCGGACCAGTTGAACGCCTACAACGTGTTCCTGGGCTCGCCCGGCGGCTTCGATCGGGATCTCGACCGGTACCGGCGGGCGACGCGCGAATCGGTGCGCGAGGCCGCGCGCCGCTTCCTCTCGCTGCCGGCCCGCGCCGCCCTCAGCATCGTCGCGCAGGGACGTGCCGACCTGGCGCTGCCGGGTTCGCTGCCCGCGAGCGTGCAATGAGCGTCGATCGTTCGCGCCTGCCGCCGGTCGGGCCCGACCGCCTGTTCCACCTGCCGCGCCACGTGAAGCAGCGGCTCCCCTCTGGCATCGACGCCTGGAGCGTGCAGCACCATGGCGTGCCGGTGTTCGCCGCGATGCTGCTGCTGCCCGCCGGATCGAGCCACGATCCCGCCGGGCTGGCGGGACTCGCGGCGACGACCGCGGACCTGCTCGACGAGGGCGCGGGCGAACGCGACGCGCTCGCGCTGCACGACGCGCTGGCGCGCCTCGGCGCGCACCTGGCCATCATGTGCACGCCCGACGCGACGGTGGTGGGGTTGCTCACGCTCTCGCGGCACGCCGAGGCCGCCCTGCGGCTGCTCGGCGACGTCTGCTTCCGGCCGAGGCTCGCCGCCGACGACTTCCAGCGCGTGCGCGCGCTGCGGCGCAACCGTCTGGTGCAGATGCGTGACGCCGCGTCGGCCACCGCCGATCGCGTGCTGCTCGCCAGGCTCTTCGCGGGCCATCCGTATGCGCACCTGCCGATCGGCACCGAGGCGTCGCTCGATCGGCTGCGGGTCGAGGACGTGGCGGCCTTCCACGCGCACGCGTACCGTCCCGAGGCCGCGACGCTCGTGATGGTGGGCGATCGCCCGCACGCCGCCGCGATCGCCATGGCCGAGCGGGCGACAGAGGCATTGCCGGCGCCCTCGCGCGTGCCGCCGGCGCCACGCACCGTCGCCGGGCCGGTCCTGGCCCGCCCGCACCACGCGATCATCGTCGTCGACCGCGCCAGCGCGCAGCAGTCGGAACTGCGCGTCGGGCGCATCGGCGTGGCGCGCGACACGCCCGACTACCACCGGCTGCTGGTGGCCAATGCGGTGCTGGGCGGGCAGTTCACGAGCCGGATCAACATGAACCTGCGGGAGCGGAGGGGCTACACCTACGGCGCGCGCAGTTACTTCGAGTTCCGCGCCGCCCCCGGCCCCTTCGTGGTGCAGGCGGCCGTGCAGACCGACGCGTCGGGCGCCGCCCTGCACGAGGTGTTCGCCGAGCTGGAGGGGCTCGGCGGCCGGCACCCCGTGACGCCGGAGGAACTCGAGCTGGCGCGCCAGGGGCTCACGCGCGGTTACGCCCGCGGCTTCGAGACGGCCGAGCAGATCGCGCGCGCGATGGTGCAACTCGCTCAGCACCGGCTGCCCGACGACACCTTCGACGTGTTCATCGAGCGTGTGCGCGCGGTCGACGGCGCGCAGGTCACCGAAGCGGCACGGCAGCACTTCGTCCCGGCAGAGATGCTGTCGGTGCTGGTCGGCGACCAGCAGCGCGTGGGCCCGGCGCTCGACGCGCTGAAGCTGCCCTGGCGGGCGATGACGCTCGACGAGGCGCTCGGCTCGTAGGCGCGCGTCCCCGGGAGACGCCGGCCGGACGCCCGGCCGGTTCGTCACGAGGCCGTCACCGGCGCGGCCAATTGCGCCTTGCAATGCGTCCCGAATCGCCGCACAGTGTGTGGCGTGCCCCGGCGGGAATCACGTCCCGCCCGGGCAGAACCGTCGCGACCCGGCCATCGTCTCAGGGTGGCGCGCGCGTTCGCGGCCCTCCCATGTCATGAGCCTCGTGAGATACGGCCTGGGATTCTTCGGGGTGGTGGCGGTGCTGGCCGCCACGCTCGCCGGGGCCGCGATCTGGCTGATGCTCACCGACCCGGTGACGGTCGCCGACTCGCTCAGCAGCGGCGATCTCAGCCCGATCATGAAGGCGCTCGCCGGCGCGCTCTACGAGGCCGTGAAGGGCCTGCTGGGATACCTCTGATCCGGGTTCGCCGGAGTCGATCGCGCGCCGGTGAGGCGTGGCGCGCGAACGTCCGGAACGGCCGTGCTACAACCTGGTTCCGAGGAACTTCGTCAGCACGAAGCCATCCAGGTACTTGAACGGCGTCACGCCGGTGCTGTAGTGGCCGCAGGGCAGCATCGACACACTGGGCTCGAGCCCCTCCCGGCGGAAGCTGTCGATCAGCTCCGCCGACAGGTGCAGCGGGAACGTGAGGTCGTAGCGCGCGTAGACCAGCAGTACGTGCTTCCGTCGCAGGCGATCGAGGTAGTTCTCCGGGCTGATGGCCCCCCACGCCTGCCGCAGCATGGCGAGATCGACGTGGCCTTCGAGCGACTGGCGCACGTGCCGTGTCGACAGGCCTTCCCAGACGACGTCGGCGAACCGGGGGGAGACGTGGTTGAGCGCCGCCGCGGTCACCAGCGGTTCGTGCGCCGCCGTCAGCATGGCCAGACACGATCCCAGGCTCGTGCCCAGGATGCCGATCCGTTCGTAGCCCTGCGCGCGCAGCCAGTGGATCGCGCGCCGGGCATCGAGCACGGCCTGGCGGCACACCATGAGCGTGCGGCCCAGGTTGGCGCTGACGATGTAGTCGGCGCGGCGCAGCTCGGGCGGCATGCGCCGATCGTGGTAGGGCAGGCTGAGGCGCACCGCGCTGATGCCGAACCAGGCCAGCAGTTGCGCCAGGCCGACGTGGCCGTTGGCGTCCGAGTTCCACTGCGGCAGCAGCACCACCGCCCGGTCGACCTGCCGCTTGCCCTTCTGCCGCACCTTGCCCGGGAAGAAGCGCCCGTGGACGACGTTGTTCTCCGGGTGCGGGGTGGTGACGGCGCTCTCGAAGCGGAGCGCGCCGTCCGGCGCCAGCTCGTAGTGGGGAGCCGCGGCTGTCGCGAAGAACCCGTCGCTGTCGCGTCGCGCCGCGTCGGCGAACTCCGCCAGGGCCGCGACGGGATCGGGAGCGCCGTCCCGGCCAATCCAGTCGAGTCCCCATTCGAACGGCCGCACCACGCGGTCGGTGGTCACCGAGGCGAGCCGTCGTTCCCATTCATGGAAGAACCACGCGAACACGATCGGCGATCGTAACCCGGAATGCGGCGGCGCGGGGGCGCCGGCCGGTGGCGCGCGCGGGCCACGCTATCGCCAGACCTGCTCGCAGCACGCCGCCACGCGCAGCAGATCGCGCGTCTGGTGCAGGCGCCCGACGAGTTGCGCGCCCACCGGAAGGCCGGCCGGCGTGAGCCCGCACGGCACCGAGACCGCCGGATGCCCCGTCAGGTTGAAGAGCTGCGTGAGGCGCAGCGTCACGTTCCGGACGTTTTCCTCGCCGCGGCCGACGCGCACCATGGCCTGTCCCAGCGGGGGCGCCACGATGGGCAGCGCCGGCAGCAGCAGCGCATGACGTCCGCGGAGCGCCGCCTCCACCTCGGCCCGCAGCACGCGGCGGCCGGCCTGCGCGCGCAGGTAGTCCTCCGCCGGAACGTAGCGGCACATCTCGAGCCTGAGCCGTACGGGCCGCGTGTAGTCGCCGGGCCGGCGTTCGAGCGTGCTGGCGTGGTAAGCCGCGGCCTCCGGGAGCACGGTGGCGAGGTAGACGGGCGCCGTGAGCGGGGCGTGGGGAATGGTCACCGGCTCGAGGGCCACGCCCGCCTGGCGGAGGCGCGCGAGGCTGGCTTCGAACGCCTCCCGCACATCGTCGGCCAGCAGATCGAAGAAGTAGGCGCGCGGAACGCCGAGGCGCAGCGCCCCCGGGGAGACATCGTGGCCGATCGGCTGATCCGTGTGATGCGGGTAGCCGCGCAGCGCGTCGAACACGATGGCGGCATCGTCCACCGAACGCGCGAGCGGGCCCACGTGGTCGAGGCTGGCGGCCAGCGGGACCACGCCCTGGGCCGGCACGCTGCCCCACGTGGGCTTCAGCCCGACTAGGCCGCAGGCCGCCGAGGGGATGCGGATGGAGCCGCCCGTGTCGGTGCCGATCGAGGCGATGCAGCCGCCGGTGGCGACCGCGACGGCCGAGCCGCCGCTGGATCCGCCGGGCGAGCGCGACGCGTCGATCGGATGGCGTGCCGGGCCCCAGGCCGAGTCCTCGTTGGTGGTGCCGAAGGCGAACTCGTGCAGGTTGCACTTGCCGACGAGCACCGCGCCGGCCGCCTTCAGCCGCGCCGTGACCGGCGCGTCGGCGCGCGCGCGGACCGTGGCGCGCACCCGCGAAGCGGCGGTGGTGGGAACGCCTTCCAGATCGATCAGGTCCTTGAGCGATACCGGCAGGCCCAGCAGCAGTGAGGCGGCCTCGCCGCGCGCGAGCACGTCGTCGGCCAGGCGCGCCTGCGCTTCGGCCAGATCCCGCGTGACGTGGATGAAGGCGTTCAGCGCGGGCTGGTGCCGGTCGATCGCCTCCAGCGTCTCGCGCAACAGTTCGCCGGCGCTGATCTCGCGTGCGCGCAGCCGCCGCGCCAGCGCGCGAATCGACGTCTCGCCGCCAGCGGCCCCCGGCAGCATGGCGCCCGGCGAAGCCGGCATGTGGCCAGCCGTCTCCTCGCTGCCGGCAAGGTCGACGGCAACCTCCGGCAGGGTGCAGGCGTCGGCATCCGCCGCCTCGTTCCAGTCGGCCTCGCGCAGCCGCGCCAGGCTCTGCGCCAGCCCCTCGATCAGCGGCCGCACCTCGGGCAGGCCCCGGGCGTCCAGGTCGGCGAGGGCCTGGGTCAGCCAGTTCTGCACGCTCATGCCCGGCAGTGTAGCCGTACCCGGCCCGTGCGGCTCACGTCACGGCGGTCGCCGGCCGGCATCGACACCGGCCGATGGCGCTGCCGGTGCGGTGGTCCCGACCCGATGTGTTCAAATACAGCACCCGATGCCGAACGCCAGCTCACTCATGCCAGCCCCCCGCCTCACGCGGATCATCGCCACCCTGGGCCCCGCCAGCAGTCGCCAGGAGGTGATCGACGATCTCGTGGCCGCCGGCGTCGACCTCGTCCGGCTGAACTTCTCGCACGGGGAGCGTGACGAGCACGCGGCGCGCATCGTCCAGGTGCGCGACGCGGCGGCGAGAGCCGGCCGGCACGTCGGCATCCTGCAGGACCTGAGCGGGCCGAAGATCCGCACGGGCCGGCTCGCGGGGGGCCAGCCGCTGGCGCTCGAGCCCGGCGGGCGCCTCACCATCGCCACGGGCGACTTCGCCGGCGAGGCGGGCCGCGTCTCGACGACCTATGCGCCGCTGGCGGCCTCGGTCTCACCGGGTGATCGGCTGCTGCTCGACGATGGGTTCATCGAGCTTGCGGTGGAATCGACCGACGGGCACGAAATCGTCACCCGCGTGATCAACGGCGGCGCGCTGGGCGAGCACAAGGGCATCAATGCGCCCGGCGTCCGCCTGCCGGCCTCGAGCCTGACGGCGAAGGACGAGGCAGACCTCGAGTTCGGCATCGCCCACGGCGTCGACGTCGTGGCGCTCAGCTTCGTGCAGACGGGCGACGACCTGCGGCGCGCGCGGGAGGTGGCTGGACGTTTCGGCGGCGGGCTGATCCCCATCATCGCGAAGATCGAGCGCCCGGAGGCGGTCGAACACCTCGATGAGATTCTGGCGGCTTCCGACGGCGTGATGGTGGCGCGCGGCGACCTGGGCCTGGAGCTGCCGCTCGAGCGCGTGCCGCGGATCCAGAAGTCGGTGACGCGCGCGGCGCAGGCTCGCGGCATCCCGGTCATCGTGGCCACGCAGGTGTTCGATTCGATGCGCGCCGAACCGCGTCCCACCCGGGCCGAAGTGAGCGACGCCGCCAACGCGGTCGATGATCTGGTGGATGCCATCATGCTGTCTGGCGAGACGGCGATTGGCGCGTACCCGGTACAGACCGTGCGCACGCTCGATGCGGTGATCCGCGATGCCGAGGCGATCGCGCCGCGGCTGGCGGTGACCGTCGGCGCGCAGGTGGCGGGCGTGTCCCACAACCGGGCGCTCTGCGATGCCGCCGTCACGCTCGCCGACGAGGAACGCGCCACGGCCATCGTCGCCGTGACGCGGCAGGGCAAGACGGCCCGCATGCTCTCGGCGGTGCGGCCCACGCAGCCCATCGTGGCGGCCGTGGCCGACCCGGGGCTGGCCAGGCGGCTGCTGCTGCACCGGGGCGTGCGGCCGGCCGTGATGGACGGGCTTGCCGGCGGGATCGCCGACGTGGCGCTCGAGCGGGAACTGATGCGGCGTGGTGTGCTCGCCGCGGGCGAAGTGGCCGTCTTCGTGAGCGTGAACGCCGACCTCGCGCGCCCGGACGCCAACTTCCTCCGCATCGTGCGCCTCGCGGCCCCGGCCTGAGGCGCCGGGACGCGCCGGCCCGCGGCCGTCACGCGCGCGCCGCGGCGATCACTTCCGACAACTGCTGCAGCGTGTAGGGCTTCTGCAGGAAGGCGCGCGCGCCGAGATCGAGCAGTTCCTGCGCGCGCCCGTCGAGGCTGAATCCCGACGACACCACCACGCGGACCGCAGGCACCACGGTGCGAAGCGCCAGGAAGGTCTCGCGGCCGTCGAGGCCGGGCATCACCATGTCCAGCAGCACCACCGCGTCGGGCGATTGCCGGATCAGCGTCATCGCCTCGTCGCCGGTCGCCGCCAGGCTCACCGTGTACCCGAGCCGCTCCAGCAGCCTCCGGGCCATCTGCCGGACCACCGGCTCGTCGTCGACGACCACGACATGACCGTGGCCGGCCGTCGGCGTCGGGGGCGCCTCGTCCCGCGCAACCACGGCGGCCTCGGCCAGCGGCCACCAGGTGGTGAACGTCGAGCCCTCGCCCTCCTGCGAATCGACCGTGATGTGACCGCCGTGGTTGCGGACGATGCCGTAGACCATCGGCAGGCCCATGCCGGTACCCTGCCCTTCCGGCTTGGTCGTGAAGAACGGTTCGAAGATGTGGTCGCGAACCGACGCCGGGATTCCCGTGCCCGTGTCCGTCACGCTCACCGCCACGTGCGGGCCCGGCGTGGCGTCGACGTGCGCCCGGCAGTAGGCGTCGTCGAGCGTGGCGCAGTGCGTGCGCACGAGGAGCCGGCCACCGTACGGCATGGCGTCGCGGGCGTTCACGATCAGGTTGAGCAGCACCTGCTCGACCTGCCCCGCGTCGCCCACCAGCGCCGGCGAACCTTCGCACAGGTCGGTCTGTACCACGATGGCGCGATCGATGATCCGGCTGGTGATGGCCACCGCGCCGGTCACCACGGCGTGCACGTCGACGGGCGCCTGGCGCACCTTGCCGCGCCGCGCGTAGCCGAGCAACTGGCGGGTGAGTTCGGCGGCGCGGTGGGCGGCCTGCTCGATGGTGCGCCCCGCTGCCTGCACCGGCGATCCGTCCGGAGACTCGGCGACGACGACGCCGGCGAACCCGAGGATGCCGGAGAGCAGGTTGTTGAAGTCGTGCGCGATGCCGCCGGCCAGCGTGCCGAGCGCCTCCAGCTTCTGCGCTTCGCGCAACTGATCCTTGACGCGGTGCGTCTCGGTGCTGTCGACGGCGTAGACCACCACCAGCGCGCGCTCGTCGAGTTCCACGTAGCTCGCCGTGAACTCGACGATGGCCGGCGAGCCATCGGACCGCCTGACCGGCGCTTCGTGTCTGACGATGTCGTCGCGCTCGAGCGCCTCGAGCAGCGTCTGCCAGCCGGCCGGCGTCAGGTTCGGTTCGATGTCCCAGAGGTAGTGGTCCCGGTAGCGTGCCGGATCGCCGCCGGCCAGCGCCGCCGCCGCATCGTTGAGGTAGACCAGCCGTCCGTCGCGCTCGAACCAGATGATGGGGAACGCCGCGCGATCGATGCTGAACTGCGCGCGCCGCAGGTCGGCGAGCCTGGCCTCGAGCCGCGCGTTGGCCTCGGCGAGGGCGGCCGTGCGCTCGCGCACGGTCCGGTCGAGCGCTTCGTGCGAGTCGCGCAGCGCCCGCTCGGCGGCCCGGCGTTCGGTGACGGTCGCCGAGAGGATGAGGCTCATCGAGCCGAGGACGACGAAGAACACCTGCAGCGCGGCGAGTCCGCCGTCGGTGATCGGCGCGTGGGCGGCGCTGGCGGCGACCACTGCTCCGGCCATCATGCCGCCGGTGAGGGTGATGACGGTGACGGTGACCATCCGGGGGCTGAAGCGGAACGCGGCCCACAGCGCCAGCGCGAGGCTCAGGTACGCCGCATCCTGCACCCAGCGATCGACGCCGAGCCAGGCACGGACGGCCCCCGCGCCCATGGCCAGCGCGAACAGGGCAACTCCTTCCGCTGCGGTGCCCGCGCCGCGATTGGCACGTGGCGGGTCGAGCCAGGCCAGCAACGCGGGCGCGACGATCAGGGCGGCCGAGACGTCACCCAGCCACCAGCGCCACCACGTGGCCCAGGCCGCATCGGGCTGGATGAGCCCGGCGGCGACCCGCACCGGCACCCCGATCGATGGCGGCAGCGCCAGCGTGACGGCCGAACCGCCCGCCAGCCGGAGGGCGGCGCGGGCGGTGTCGGGGAAGTGGCCCGTGACACCCGCCCATCTCAGCACCGTCAGCGTGGCGGCCAGGCCGAGGCCGGTGCTCGCCGCGACGATGACGCCAATCGTCCAGGGGAAATACGCGAGATCGACGGCCAGGACGCCGAGCAGCAGCCCGGGCAGCATCCGCCAGCCGTAACGCAGCAGGAGCGCCAGCGCGAACCCGATCGGCGCCCACAGCGGGATGCCGCGTCCAGGAGGGATCGCCGCCGCCATCTCCCCGACGGCGATCAGGTAGTATGCGCCGGCGAGACACACACCGGTCGTCAGGGCGCGGGCGATCGACCATCCCGCCCCCAGCCTGCGGATGTCGCCGGCAGGCAGCATCGGAAGAGTCTACAGCCAGACGTGAAGACAGCAACGCGCAAAGCACCACGGTTCGTCCGGCTCGTCATGGCCACGGCTGGCTGGGCGTGTGTGCCGATCGCGGGGCCCGCGCTGGCCCAGCAACGGGTGCAGGAGACGGTCGTCGTCACCGGCGCGGCCGTTCCCGTGCCGTTCGAGACGCTGTCGCGCACGGTGCGGGTGATCGAGCGGGAGGAGATCGCGCGGCTGCCGCTCGGCTCGATCCTCGACGTGCTGCGGCTGTCGGCAGGGGTCGACGTGCGGGCGCGAGGCACGCACGGCGCGCAGGCCGACTTCTCCGTGCGGGGCGCGCACTTCGGCCAGACGCTGGTGCTCGTCGACGGGGTGCGGCTCAACGACGCGCAGACAGGACACCACAACGGGGACTGGCCCGTGACGATCGATCAGATCGAGCGCGTCGAGATCCTGCTGGGCCCCGGTTCGTCGCTGTTCGGGGCCGACGCGGTCGGCGGCACCATCAACATCGTCACGAGGACGGCGCCGGGCGAAACCATCGTGTCGGCCGGCGGCGGCGAACTCGGTCTCGCGTCCGGTGCGTTTGGCACCGGTTTCCGCGTCGGGGGGATCGCGCAACGCGTGAGCGTGTCAGCCAGCCGCGCCTCGGGCTTCGAGGTGGCGCGCGACTTCCGCACCGTGACCGCCGCCACGCGCACGTCGTTCGGCAATCGGACCGTGGTGAGCCTGGGCCTGGCCGACAAGGCGTTCGGCGCCAACGGGTTCTACGGGAACTCACCGTCGCGGGAGTGGACCCGGCAGATGGCGGGCCGCGTCGAACATCGGCTGGTCGCCGGCAGCGCGCACGGCCTCGCGGCGCTGGCGGCCTTCCGCACGCATCGCGATCGCTTCCTCTGGGACGAGCGACAGCCGGGGATCTTCGAGAACCGGCATCGCACGTCGGCGGCGCAGGTGGCGCTTCGCGGCCACGTGGCCCTCACGCCGCGCTGGCGGCTCGCCGGCGGCGTGGAACAGGCCGCCGACGGGATCCGGTCGACCAGCCTCGGCGACCACGACGTGTCGCGCACCGGCGCGTTCGCGGAGGTGCAGGGCACCGCCGGAGGACGCGCGACGATCGCGGCCGGCCTGCGTGCCGATCGCTACTCGACGTTCGGAACGGCCTGGAACCCTTCGGTGAGCGCAAGCCTCTGGATCTCGTCGGCGACGCGAGTCCGCGCGTCGGTGGCGCGGGCGTTTCGCGTGCCCACGTTCACCGAGCGGTTCTACCGTGATCCCGCGCACCGCGCGAGCGCCGAGCTCGTGCCCGAGCGGGCGTGGAGCGGAGAGCTCGCGTGGGACTGGGTGCCTCATCCCCAGTGGCTGGCGACCGCCGTCGTCCACGTGCGGCGCGAGCGCGACGCGATCGACTGGGTGAAGGCCCGGGCCCAGGACCAGTGGGAGACGCGGAACATCCGGAGCCTGGTGACCGGCGGCGTCGAAGCCGGCATCCGGCGCCTGTTCGGCGCGGGCGCGCGCCTGTCGGTCGACTACGCCTGGACGGACGTGTCGGCCGAGACGCTGCCGCTGCTGTCGAAGTACGTGCTCGACTACGCGCGACACGGGCTGGCGGTGAGCGGCAGCGCGCCGCTGGCCGCGGGCGTCTGGGTGGGCGCACGCCTCGACGTGCGCCAGCGCACCGGGCGCGATGCCTACGCGCTGCTCGACGTGCGCGTCTCGCGCGCGATGGGCCGCGTGACCGTGCATGCCGACGCCGCCAACCTGCTCGATGTGCGCTACCAGGAGATTCGGGGGGTGAACATGCCGGGACGCTGGCTGAGCGCCGGGATCCAGTGGCGTCTGCCTTGAACGGGGAGGCCGCGCGCCGCCCCGAGCGCCGGACGCCTCCAGCCTGATGTGTACAATCCGGACGGCATGACAGCCGATGCGGTCGCGCAGTTCCTCGGCACGTGGGGATATCCCGCCTACCTGGTGCTGTTCGTGGCCGCCGCGTTCGGGTCGCCCGTCACCGAGGATCTGCTGCTGCTGACGGGCGGCTACCTCGTCGCGGCCGGCATCTTCTCGTGGCCCGTCGCCCTGCCGTTTGCCTTCGTCTGCGTGCTGGTCGCCGACCTGATCGTCTATTCGATCGGCCGCCGGCTGCGCGCACACTCGCTCACGCGCGGCGGATGGATGCGCCGGCTCGTGCGGCCCGCGCACCTGCGCATCGCGACGCGGTGGTTCGGCCGGTTCGGCGACCGCGTCGTGTTCCTCGCCCGCCTGGTGCCCGGCACGCGGCTGATCGTGTTCCTCACGGCCGGCGTGCGCGCGATGCCGGTGACGCGCTTCCTGCTGATGGACGGGCTGGCGTCGCTCGTCTACGTGCCCGTCCTACTGCTGGCCGGCGAGAAACTCGGTGAGCAGGTCGGGCGCGTGGATCGGGCGATCGCGTGGGTGGGCGATCGCATCCTCTGGCTCACGGCCGTCGTCGCCGGCCTCGCGCTGGTGCGGTGGCTGTGGCGCCGTTACCTCGAACGCCTGCGGTAGTGGTCCGCTCAGGGCGGGGCCTCGAGCAGCCGTCGCAGCTCGTCGAGGCACGATCGCAGGCCCGCGTTGCTGATCTCGTAGTAGCGGCGCCAGCGCGGCACGTCCTCGAAGCCCGTCTGCCGCACGTGCAGGCGGGTGAGATCGCCCGCGGCGGCGCAGGTGATGGTGAGCGCCATCGGCCCAATCGCGGTGCCCTCTGGCGGCAGCCAGTAGCACTCGCCGATGAACGCCTCGCGCGGGCGGCGCACGTCGAGCACGATCCCGTGGAAGCAGCCCCCGAGCGTGCCCAGCACGGGATCGGTGAACGGCGTGGGCGCCCACTCCACGGCGAACGGTCCGAAGGGCCGATCCGAGACGATGGCGCGTTCCACCTGCCACCAGCGCGCGAGCCAGGCCGGATCGAAGAACGCGTCGAAGACGCGGATCGGCGGCGCCGCGATTTCCAGCGACAGGTCGATGCCCGGCGTGGACATGCGGGGATGATACCGCGCCGCGCGGATGGCGACCGGCGGCGCGCGAAGCGCCGGGCTGGCCAGGCGGCCACCACCGCGTCGATCCGGTGGCAGGGCAGGCCGCACGGCTGGCCATCTATGACACGCCCGCAGCACTTGCCGGTCGCGGCCGCCGCAGGCCTTCTGCTATACTCCCGCGCACCGTGCCCGCCACGATCGCCACTCGAAAGCGAACCCGGACGCGAGTGATCCGCGTCACGGGCCGTGGCGTGCACGCACGCTGAGCAGCAGCGCAACATTTCGTGCTCGTCAACGACCCGCCGACGCGGTGCTTCCGCCGGCGGGTCGTTTTATTTTCAGGGAGTCGATGAACGATGTCTCGTGCGATTGAGGTTGGCGTCCTGGGCGCCACGGGCATGGTGGGTCAGCAGTTCCTCGCACTGCTGGCGGGCCATCCGTGGTTCACGCCCACGTGGCTGGCGGCAAGCGAGCGATCGGAAGGCAAGCGCTACGGCGACGCCGCGGCGTGGCGGCTGGCCGGTCCGGCGCCCGAGGGCGTGCCGGATCGGGTGGTGGAGAGCGCGACGCCGGGCATGGGGCCGAAGCTGGTGTTCTCGGCGCTGGATGCCAGCGTCGCCGGCGATCTGGAGCGCGAGTTCGCCGAGGCCGGCCACGTCGTCGTGAGCAACGCCCGCAACCACCGTATGGACGCCGTGGTGCCGCTGCTGGTGCCCGAAGTCAACGCCGATCACCTCGCGCTGCTCGAGGGCCAGCGCGCGGCGCGCGGCTGGAAGGGGCTGATCGTCACCAACCCGAACTGCTCCACGGTGATGCTGACGATGGCGCTGGCGCCGCTGCGGCAGTTCGACCTGCGCGCGTGCCTGGTCACCACGCTGCAGGCCGTCTCGGGCGCCGGCTACCCCGGCGTGCCCTCCTACGACATCCTCGGCAACGTCATCCCCTTCATCTCCGGTGAGGAGGAGAAGATCGAGAGCGAAACCCGGAAGATTCTCGGCGCCGCCGATGGCGGCGGCGTGACGCTCCACCCGGTGGCCGTCAGCGCGAGCACGACGCGCGTGCCCGTCATCGACGGGCACACCGAGTCGGTGTCGGTCTCGCTCGGCACGCGGCCGCAGGCCGAGGATCTCCGCCAGGCGTTCGAGAGCTTCCGCGGCCTGCCCCAGGAACTGGAGTTGCCGTCGGCGCCACCAGGGCCGCTGCTCTACCTCGATGCGCCCAACCGCCCCCAGCCGCGGTTCGATGCAGGGCGCGACGGCGGGATGGCGGTCAGCATCGGACGGCTGCGCCCGTGCCGGGTGCTCGACTGGAAGTTCTTCGCGCTCGGGCACAACACCGTTCGCGGCGCCGCGGGCGCGGCCATCCTCAACGCCGAGCTGATGCTGGCGCAGGGTTGGCTCGACTGAGGCGGCCATCGAGATCCATGCGGACCATCGAGGACACGCGAATGCGAGTTGCCGGGGCACGGGCCCCGTACGGCCTGTCGACCGTGATCATGCGCCTTCTCGCAGGCACCGCCGGGCCGCGCTCGCTGCCGGCCGGTGACGACGGGTTCCACCCATGCGCCTGCTGCTGATCGGCGCCGGGCGTCTCGGCTCGCTCATCCTGCAGGCGGCGCCGGCCGCCGGGGCTGAGGTCACGACGGTGCTGCGCGCCGCCGACAACCCCGAGGCCTCGGGGATCACCGCCGCCGTGTGCGCGCGTGCCGACGTCGCCATCGACGTCTCGACGGCCGAGGCGGTGCTGCCCAACGTCACCGCGCTGGCCGCGCACGGCGTGCCGGTGGTGATCGGCGTCACCGGCTGGCAGGCGCAGCGCGACACGGTTCGCGCGGTGGCCACGCGCGCCGGCCTCGGCGTGGTGGCCGCGGCCAACTTCTCCCTGGGGGCGGCACTGCTGGCCGTGCTGGCCGAGCGCGCCGCCAGTGCCCTCGCCGCCCGGTCCGACTACGGCGCCTTCGTCTACGAACAGCACCACGCGGCCAAGCGCGATGCGCCCTCGGGCACCGCGCTGATGCTGCGCGATGCGATGCGCGCCGCGGGCTACATGCGCGAGATCGACGTGGCCGCCACGCGCGCCGGGGCCATTCCCGGCACCCACGTCGTCGGCTTCGACGGGCCCGCGGAGACCCTCACGCTCACCCACACCGTGCGCGACCGCGCCGTCTTCGCCCACGGCGCGCTGATCGCCGCGCGGTGGGTGATGGGGCGTCACGGCTGGTTCTCCATTCGGGACGTGATCGGGGCCGGGCTCGGGCCGTAGGCCCCAAGCCTCAAGCCCCACGCCCCACGCCTCAAGCCCCAGGCCCCACGCCTCAAGCCCCAGGCCCCAAGCCCCAGGAGGTTCCCATGCGCCAGTTGCTCACCGGATGCGGCACGGCCCTCGTCACGCCGTTCACCGCGACCGGCGATCTCGATGTGCCCGCCCTGCGCCGGCTGGTGCGCCGGCAGGTGGACGAGGGCATCCACTTCCTGGTGCCGTGCGGCACCACCGGCGAGAGCCCGACGCTTGCGCGGGCCGAGCGCCGCCGCATCGTCGAGGCGACGGTGGAGGAGGCGGCCGGCCGGGTGCCGGTCGTCGCCGGCGCCGGCGGATACGACACGCGCGAGGTGGTGGAGGCCGCGCGCGAGATGCACGCCGCGGGCGCCGCGGCCCTGCTGTCGGTGACGCCCTACTACAACCGGCCGACGCCCGAAGGGCTCTACCGGCACTACGCCGCCGTCGCCGAGGCCACGCCCCTGCCCGTGATCGTCTACAACGTGCCCGGCCGGACCGGCTGCAACGTCGATCCCGCCACCCTCGCGCGGCTCGCCACCATCCCCAACGTCGCCGCCGTGAAGGAGGCGTCGGGCAACATGACGCAGATCTGCGAGCTGCTGCTGCGCGTGCCGCGCGAGTTCATCGTCCTCAGCGGCGACGATGCGATGACGCTGCCGGCGATGGCCGTCGGCGCCCGCGGCGTGATCTCGGTGGCATCCAACGAGGCGCCGCGGGAAATGGCCCGCCTCGTCGAGGCCGTCGAGCGCGGCGACTTCGCCGCCGCCCGCGCCCTGCACGCGACGCTGCTGCCGCTCATGCTGGTCAACTTCGTCGAGTCGAACCCGGGTCCGGTGAAGGCGGCCATGGCGATGATGGGGCTGATCGGCGAGCACTACCGGCTGCCGATGGTGCCGGTGCGACCCGACACCAGGCAGAAGGTGGCCGGCGTGCTGAAGGACCTGTTTCTGCTGCCGGAGGCGTCATGACGGCGACCGACGGGATGCCGGCCCTGCGTGCCCGCGTCGAGGCGATGGCGGCGGCCGGGCCCGATGCCCCACGCGACGAGGCGCGCGCCGTCTTCGCCGCGCTCCGCGCGGCGCTGTCGGCGGGGACGGTCCGTGCCGCCGAGCCCGATGCGTCGCAGCCGGCCGGCTGGCGCGTGAACGCGTGGGTGAAGCAGGGCATCCTCATCGGATTCCGCTTCGGGGATCTCGCCGACGTCTCGGCCGACCACGGCTGCTGGCCGTTCTTCGACAAGGACACGCTGCCGCTGAAACCGCTCACGGCCGCCGACGGCGTGCGCGTGGTGCCGGGCGGATCCTCGGTACGCGACGGCGCGTTCGTCGGACGCGGCGTCATCTGCATGCCGCCGATGTACATCAACATCGGCGCCTGGGTGGGCGAGGGCTCGCTGATCGACTCGCACGCCCTGGTGGGATCCTGTGCGCAGGTCGGGCGGCACGTGCACGTCAGCGCCGCCGCGCAGATCGGCGGCGTCATCGAGCCGATCGGCGCCCTGCCCGTCATCGTCGAGGACGACGTGCTGGTGGGCGGCAACACCGGCATCTACGAGGGCGCGGTGGTCAAGGCGCGCGCCGTGATCGCGGCCGGCACGATCCTCACCGGCTCCACGCCGCTCTACGACCTGCCCAACGGCCGCCTCATCGTGCCCGACGCCGGCCAGCCGCTGGTCGTGCCCGAGGGCGCCGTCGTGGTGCCGGGCGCCCGGGCGGTGACCGTCGGCGCCGGCGCACAGTGGGGCCTGTCGCTGGCCACACCGGTGATCGTCAAGTATCGTGACGCGAAGACCGACACGCGAACGGAGCTGGAACGATGGATTCGCTGAGCGTCGTGGACCTGGCCCGCCGGCTGATCGACATCGACTCCACGACGCACCGGGAGCGGGAAGCCGGGGAGGTGCTGGCCGGCATCCTCGAGGATCTCGGCTGGCGCGTGCGGCGGCAACCGGTGGACGATGGGCGGTTCAACGTCATCGCCACGCTGGACGCTGCGCCGCCCGTCGTCACGTTCTCCACCCATTACGACTGCGTGCCGCCGTTCTTCCCGAGCCGCGTGGAGGGCGACCGGCTCTTCGGCCGCGGCAGTTGCGATGCCAAGGGCATCCTCGCCGCGCAGGTGGTGGCCGCCGAGCGGCTGCGCGCGATGGGGCGGGTCGCGATCGCGCTGCTGTTCGTGGTGGCCGAGGAGCGCGGGAGCGAGGGCGCGATGGCCGCCAACCGTGATCCGCTGCCGTCGCGGTTCCTCATCAACGGCGAGCCCACCGACAACCGGCTGGCCACGGCCACCGGCGGCGTGCTGCGGACCCGGTTCACCGCCTCGGGGCGTGCCGCGCACTCCTCGTACCCGCACCTGGGCGAGTCGGCCATCGAGAAGCTCGTGGACGCCATCCTCGCGCTGCGCGGCATCGACTGGCCCGTGGACCAGCGCCTGGGCAGCACCACCTATACGGTGGGCGTGATCGAGGGCGGCGTCGCGCCCAACGTGGTGCCCGCCAGCGCGCGCGCCGAGGTGCTGTTCCGGACCGTCGGCCCCCTCGACGAGATCCGGGTCCGGCTCGAGCCGATCCGCCGCCTGGTGAGAATCGACGACGTGCTCATCGTCGAGCCGGTGTTCATGCACGTCGTCGAAGGCTTCGAGACCGCGTCGTTCCCCTACACCACCGACGTGCCGCTGCTGTCGAACTGGGGCCGCCCGCTGCTCTACGGCCCCGGCTCGGTCCTGGTGGCGCACGTCGATCACGAACACGTGCGCATCCCCGACCTGCACCGCGCCGTGGACGACTACGTGCGGCTGGCCGCGCGGCTGATGGACGAATGAGGTAGAAGCCGCGCCGGCAAGCGCCCGCACCGAACGGCACCGTCCCGCGCCCGTTGCCGGGGGGTGACCGGGTTCCGCTGTCTTCGTGCGACACTTCGGTCATGACGATCGCTGCCGTGCTCACCGCCGCCGTCCTGACCATCGCCCAGCCGCCGGCGGCACGCTGCCCCGCCGGCGAGGGCGAGGCGCTCGGGGGGCCGTGGGGGCTGTCGGTGTGCGAGAAGCCGGCCCAGGTGTCCGTGGTGATGTACGACACGCCGCAGGCGGGCGCGCGCACGGTGGCCGTCGCCGACGACGGGTTGCTCAGGGCGGCGGGGCTGCTGCCCGGCGACGTCATCTACCAGGTGGCCGGGGTGCGCGTGAGGACGGGTCGCGAGGTGCTGGCGGCCATCGGCGAGCCGTCGAAGGCCAGCGGGCTCACCGTCAGCTTCTGGCGCGACGGCAAGCCGTACCTGGTTCGGATCTGGGCCGACTGATCGCG